>CAMOHF010000158.1 GCA_946614685.1 uncultured Clostridia bacterium
TCACGAGAACCGACGAATTTGACTGCGGTATTATGATCTCCGCAAGCCACAATCCCTTCTATGACAACGGCATCAAGCTGATCAGCAGCCAGGGATCCAAGATGGATGCGGCTGTGGAAGAGGAGATTGAGAAGTATATCGACGGAGAGATTCCCGAGATTCCTTTTGCCAAGAGAGAGCATATCGGCCGTACCACGGATTACTCTATGGGACGTAACCGTTACATCGGATTCCTGATGACGCTTCCCACCAGAAGCTTCAAGCATTTAAAGATCGGTCTGGACTGTGCCAACGGCGCATCCTTCACCGTAGCCAAGCCCGTGTTTGACGCGCTCGGCGCGAAGACCTATCTGATCAATGCGGATCCCGACGGTACGAATATCAACAACAATTGCGGTTCCACGCATATCGAGGGACTGCAGAAGTATGTCGTAGAGAACGGCCTCGATGCCGGATTCGCTTACGACGGTGATGCGGACAGATGTCTCGCGGTCGATGAGAAGGGTAATCTGATCGACGGTGATGCCATCCTGTACATTTGCGGAAAGTATATGGCATCCAAGGGCCAGCTGACCGGCAACAAGGTCGTGACCACCGTGATGTCCAACCTCGGACTGTACAAGGCTTTCGATGCAGCGGGCATCGGCTATGAGCAGACCACGGTCGGAGACAAGTATGTATACGAGAATATGATGGAGAACGGATATGTCTTGGGCGGAGAGCAGAGCGGCCATATCATCTTCTCCAAGAATTCTCAGACGGGTGACGGCGTGCTGACTTCCCTGAAACTGATGGAAGTGATGGTGGAGTCCAAGACCACCATGTCCGAGCTGACCAGAGGCTTGAAGATCTATCCTCAGCTTTTGATCAATACCCGAGTAGCCGATAAGAAACCTGTAATGAACGATCCGGATGTCCTTGCGGCAGTGAAGCGCTGTGAGGAAGAACTTGCCGGCGACGGCAGGATCCTGCTTCGCGAGAGCGGAACAGAGCCGGTGGTTCGTGTAATGGTGGAGGCGAAGACGGATGAACTGTGTAAGCAGGACGCGGAGTCTGTCGTAGCCGTCATCAAGGAAAAGGGTTATGAAGTATAAGTTACGAAAACTCGAAACTTCATTTCTGTTCTTGCTGAAGATGACACTCTATGTGTGTATGATGCTGACCTTCTTCCTGATCTACGGTCAGGATAACTTCCAGCTGATCAAACCATCGAGAACTTCGGCTGTGGTTGTTGCGACTTACGTCGTCATCAACTACATGTTTTCGTCCATCTACGGCAGATACGATATCGGAAAGCGAAAGACGAAGCCGATCATCATGTCCATGTCACTGACCATCTTCTTCACGGATGTGATCTCGCTCATCGCGCTCTCGATCATGAACACGAATGAGAAGAACAACAAGCACTTCGTACTTGAACGTCCGGAGCTGATGATTCTCATCCTCGCGATCCAGATAGCGACTATCTTCGCATTTGCCTATGGCGGCAACAAACTGTACTTCAGTATCTACGATCCCGAGGACTGCCTGGTGGTGACATCTTCCCAGCAGAGTTTAAACGAGATCGTGCGCGGTATTCTGAAGTACAAGCTGCAGTACAAGATCAATCAGGTGGCGGATTATCGTGATGTCAAGCTTCGGGACTATATTCTGCAGCATGACACCATCTTCGTATATGATGTTCCGGTGAAGGAGCGAACGCAGATCGCGGAGTTCTGCTACCAGAATATGAAGAATATCTACTTCAATCCGGATATGCATGACATGGTAGAGAAGAGTGCGAAGCACTATATCTTGGACGATGTGTCCATGTTCGGAAACTACTCCAAGGGACTCACCCTTGAGCAAAGAGCCATTAAACGTGTGATGGATGTGGTGATCGCGCTTGTTGCGCTGATCCTGGCGTCTCCGATCCTTCTGATCGCGGCCATTGCCATCAAGGCGGAGGACAAGGGGCCGGTGATCTTCAAGCAGAACCGTGCGACCCGTGACGGAAAGATCTTCTCCGTATACAAGCTCCGTACCATGAAGGTGGATGTGGAGAATTACTCCTACATGGAGAACGACGACCGTGTGACCAAGTGCGGAAGAGTGCTCCGCAAGTACAGGATCGATGAGATTCCGCAGTTCTTCAATGTGCTGCGCGGTGAGATGAGTGTGGTGGGACCCCGCCCCGAGATGCTTGCCAACATCTTCAATTATACGAATATCCTGCCGGAGTTTGAGTATCGTCTTCGTGTGAAGGCGGGTATCACAGGATATGCGCAGATCGCGGGCAAGTACAATACATCCCCGAAGGATAAGCTGATCCTGGATCTGATGTATATTGAGGAATACAGCTTCTGGCTGGATGTGAAGCTGCTCTTCCAGACTTTGATCGTTTTGTTCAAGAAGGACAGTACGGAAGGTTTCCATCAGACAGAGGATTTCGTCTTCGAGGAATATAACGAAGAGGGAGAAACAGAAAACGAATCTGAAATCAGAGCATAAAAAAACTCCGGTCTTGTGACCGGAGTTTTTATTTAGCCTTCTTTGGCGTGAACGGAAGCACCGTATTCTTCGAAAATGTGATCGTACATGGAAGGAAGTCCCACAAACTCACAGCCGTATCTGTAACCTGCGTTACCGATGGGCGCCTTGTAGAGAATCTTCACCACGGAGAGGATGATCTCCTCGGTGGTCTCAAACTGAAGTGTGGCATTGAAGTAGTAGCCGGTGGGAAGCTCGGTGTCGGACATGAATCCGATGCCTGCTTTGGATATATCAAATACTTCGATCTCGGCGTCGTCGTCGATGTGAATCGGCGGACAATCCTGCTTGAAGAGGTTACTAACCTCAAGCTCAAGAGTGATCGGGAGTCGCTCGTAACGTCTCTTATCTTCCATCATATATATCCCTCCATAAAGTGTATTTTCACACAAGAATATTATAGCAAAAAAGTATTTTCGTGACAAGTGGTGTGCGCACGACTTTTTCCTTGTCATACCGCACTTGACACCGTGATTTTCGTAAGGCATAATACGAAGTGCCAAAAATAAGAAGAAACTCAAGGAGGATCAGTCAATGAGTCAGGATAAATACGTAAGCCCCCTGTCGGAGCGTTATGCAAGTAAGGAGATGCAGTACATTTTCTCCCCGGATATGAAGTTCAAGACCTGGAGAAAGCTTTGGATCGCACTTGCCGAGACCGAGCAGGAGCTGGGCCTTAAGGATGCGGACGGCAATCCCCGTATCACGGATGAGCAGATCGCAGAACTGAAAAGCCATGCGGATGACATCAACTATGATGTTGCGAAGGCGAGAGAGAAGGAGGTTCGTCACTATGTGATGAGCCATGTGTACGCTTACGGCGTGCAGTGCCCGAATGCCGCAGGTATCATCCATCTCGGTGCAACCAGCTGCTACGTCGGCGACAATACGGATATCATCGTGATGACCGAGGCTATGAAACTGGTTCGGAAGAAACTGATCAATGTGATCGATCGCCTTGCTGAATTTGCAAAGAAGTATCATGATCTTCCTACTCTTGCGTTCACACATTTCCAGCCGGCACAGCCGACGACGGTCGGAAAGCGTGCAACGCTCTGGATGCAGGAACTCCTGCTTGATCTGTCCGATCTTGATTATATGATCGGCCAGCAAAAGCTGCTCGGTTCCAAGGGTACCACGGGTACACAGGCCAGCTTCCTCGAGCTCTTTAACGGGGATCATGAGACGGTTCGAAAGATTGACGGCAAGATTGCCGAGAAGATGGGATTTAGCGCATGCTATCCCGTGTCCGGACAGACATACTCCAGAAAGGTGGATGCGAGAGTTTTAAATGTGCTTTCCGGCATCGCCATGTCCGCGCACAAGTTCTCCAACGATATCAGACTCCTTCAGCATCTGAAGGAAGTGGAAGAGCCCTTCGAGAAGAACCAGATCGGTTCCTCTGCAATGGCATACAAGAGAAACCCCATGCGTTCTGAACGTATCGCA
>CAMOHF010000159.1 GCA_946614685.1 uncultured Clostridia bacterium
TCCAGATCTTGCCGGAGCCGCGATATACATTCACAAAGCCCTCGCCGGATACTGCGGAACCGATCAGGCTCTTGGTGGACTTCTCCACGGTAAACTGCAGGGATCCCGACCAGGCCACTGCCATATTGCCGTCGATCCGCATCTCATCGTTGTCAAGTACGATCTCAAAGAGCTCGTCCTGCGGTACGATACTCTCTAAAGCAAGTACGCCCTGTCCCTGAAGGGAAAGGTTAAACAGTCCCTCACCGCCCAAAACTGCGGAGGAAAGGTTCTGTCTGCTTACCACCTTCTGCTGCAGTCTGCTGTCGCATGCGAGGAAGAGTCCGTCATCGAGGACGATGCTTCCGCCCCAGGATGCTACATCCGTAAGGAGGATGTGACGATAGGTCGGCTCCAGCATCAGCTGACCCTGGCCGGAGTAGATCGGCTTCACCGCGCTCTCACCGGTCACCTTGGAGGATACGAGTTTTCCGAGGAAGTCTCCCGCGCCCTTGACGCCGGTCTGCATGTTGACATTACCTGCCACCCACTGCATTGCACCCGCCTGGATCGTATAGCTGTCACCGCTTAAGTTGATCAGAAGCTGTCTTCTGTTGACATTCATGATCGCACTGTAGTATTCGATCTTCGCTGTGGAAAAGTTAACGCTCATATCCTTGGCGTACTCTACCACCTGCATATTGCCGAGCTGGGATTTGACCGTGACATTCCCGCTGGCAAACATTGTATTTTGAACCATTGTTCTCTTCCTCCCTACTTATCTGTGGGTGCCATAAGAATAGAACCGGTACCGCGATATACATTGACAAAGCCTTCACCGGATACTGCGGAACCGATCAGGCTCTTGGTGGACTTTTCTACGGTAAACTCCAGGGATCCGGACCATGCGATCGCCATATTGCCGTCGATCTTTACAACATCGTCCTGGAGGTTAAACTGGATCAGCTCCTGCTGAGGTACGGGGCTCTCTAAAACAGCAACGCCCTGTCCCATCAGAGAAAGGTTGAAGAGTCCCTCACCGCCCAGAACTGCGGAGGAAAGGTTCTGTCTGCTTACGACCTTATCCTGTAATGTGGCATCACAAGCAAGGAAGAGACCGTCCTGTAATACGATGGAACCCCACTGTGCAACATCCAGCATGATGATATGCTTGTAGGTCGGCTCAAGCATCAGGAATCCCTGTCCTGTGTACTCGGGCTTTGCCATAGACTCACCGGTCACCTTGGCGGAAACCATCTTGCCGAGGAAATTTCCTGCGGTAACGCCTGTCTTCATGCTGACATTGCCGATGGTCCACTGCATGGCACCGGCCTGGATCTTGGTTGCTGTATTATTGAGTTCTACAAGTACCTGACGCTTTTTCACGTTCATCTGTGATGCAAAGTACTCCGTCTCTGCCGAAAAAGGAGATACGGACAGGTCACGCTGATGCTCGTACACCCTGTACTGGCCGAGCTGGTTGATCATGGTCATGTTCTTGTTGTCAAAGAGATTGTTTAACTGATACATTGATTATCCTCCTTTTTTTCCGGTCGTCCGAGGACGTCCACACATGTACCGATATTTTACCACAAAACACATCGTTTGGGGAGATTTTTTCGACTGCTTAATGCTTCCATTGACTGGCAAAAAGGTCCGCGTAAAAGCCCTGTTTTTCAATCAGTTCGTCATGGCTTCCCTGCTCGATGATGGAACCGTCCTTCATCACGAGTATGATGTCCGCCTCGCGGATGGTGGACAGTCTGTGTGCCACGATAAAGCTGGTCCTGCCCTGCATCATCTTGTGGAAAGCTCTCTGGATACGGATCTCGGTTCTGGTATCGATGGAACTTGTCGCCTCATCCAGAATCAGCATCGGCGGCAGATCAAGCATCACTCTGGTGATACACAGAAGCTGCTTCTGTCCCTGGGAAAGCAGTCCTCCCTCATCACCGATCTCGGTATCATACCCGTGCCGAAGCCTCCTTATAAAACTGTCCGCATGAGACATCTTCGCTGCCCGCCGGATATCCTCATCCGTCGCGTTCGGATTTCCGTAAGCGATGTTCTCCCGAATGGTTCCGCTTTTCAGCCAGGTTTCCTGCAGCACCATACCGAAGGACTTACGAAGCGAGGTGCGGTTTAGATCCGTAGTGTCCGTTCCGTCCACGGTGATGCTTCCCGCATTCGGGTCGTAGAAACGCATCAGCAGATTGATCAGTGTACTCTTGCCGCTTCCCGTGGGGCCGACGATGGCCACGCGCATACCGGGCTTTACGGAAAGCTGCAGTCCCTTGATCAGCTCCTTGTCCGGAACATAGGAAAAATCAACGTCGGTAAATGTGATCTCGCCCTGCGCATCCTCCAGTGTCTTTTCGTCGGGACACACTTCCTCCGGCTTTTCATCTATCAATTCAAAGACTCTGCCCGCACAGGCGATGGCATTCTGAAGCTCCGTGATCACGGCCGAGATCTCGTTAAAAGGCTTGGTGTACTGGTTCGCATAGGAACAAAATGCCGTGAGACTTCCCACGGTAAACCCGCCTCCAAGGACAGACAGCGCACCGATCACCGCCACCGTCGTATAGACGAGGCTGTTAACGAACCTGGTACTCGGGTTGACCAGGGAGGAATAAAAGGTCGCGGACATACTGTCCTTCTCCAGGGTTTTATTGACCGCTTCGAAGCGCTCCTTCGCGCGATCCTCGTAAGAGAAGGCACTCACAAGTTTCTGCTCTCCCACCATCTCATCCACAAGGGCCGTCATCTCACCGCGGCTTTCCGCCTGCGCCAGGAAGAGTCTGTGGGTTTTTCTTGCGATAAAGGATGCCACAAAGAGTGACACCGGTGTAAGGACCACCACCGCAAGCGCAATGGGCACACTGATCATCAGCATAAATCCGAGGGTCACAAGGATGGTGACCACACCGGAAAACAACTGCGTGAATCCCATCAAAAGTCCGTCGGCAAAGGTTTCGACATCCGCTACCACGCGGCTTACCACGTCTCCCTGCTTCCTGCTGTCCACATAGGAAAGGGGAAGCACCAGAAGATGATCAAACGCATCCACGCGGATATCTCTTACCACCGTGTAGGTGATCCTGTTGTTGATCAGATTCATCAGAAGCTGCGAGACAGCCGTGATCGCGATCACAACGGCCATCTGAACAAGGATTTCGCGGATCCTATCAAATGAGACTGCACCCTCGGAGAGGATGCAATCAATGGCACGTCCCACAAGCACCGGTGCGTAGAGCGTCGACGCAACCGAAACAAGCGCAAGGATCATTGAGAAAAGAACTGCCGCCTTATGTCTTCCGATATACGCAAGGACACGCTTTAAAGTCGTTTTACTTTCCTGCTTCACGGGCGTCCGCCTCCTCTCCCTGATTCTGAGATGCATAGATCTCCCGGTAAACCTCGCAGTCAGCAAGAAGCGATGCGTGATCGCCGAAACCGACGGGGCTTCCGTCGTCCAAAACCAGAATCTTATCCGCGTGCATGATGGAGGCGGTTCGCTGCGACACAACGACAACCGTCATATCATGAAGCTTCTCTCTCAGTGCCACGCGGAGCGCAGCATCCGTTGCATAATCAAGTGCGGATGAGCTGTCGTCCAATATAAGTATCTTCGGTTTTTTCACCAGTGCTCTTGCTATGGTCAGGCGCTGTTTCTGTCCGCCGGATAAATTCTTCGCCCCCTGTACGAGATGATAGGAAAGGCCGCCTTCCTTCTCAGCCACAAAGCCGTCGCTCTGTGCGACAGAAAGCGCCTCGAGAAGTTCTTCATCCGTGGCCTCGCTGTTTCCGAGTCTTAAGTTCTCAGCGATACTGCCTGCGAAGAGCACCGCCTTCTGCGGCACCACGCCTACCATATCCCGCAGCTTTTTCTTCGGATAGGACGCCACCGGGATTCCTTCCACCAAGACCTCTCCCTCCGTTGCATCATAAAAACGCGGGACTAAATTAATTAATGTTGATTTACCAGAGCCG
>CAMOHF010000160.1 GCA_946614685.1 uncultured Clostridia bacterium
TACGGCACAAAGACGACGGAGGAAGTAAAGGAGCGTGTCTTTTCCCTGGTGGAAGAGTTTCGAAGCCGCGGTGCGAAGGCCTGTGTGGTGGCTTGCAATACAGCGACCTCTGCGGCTGTGCGCGCTTTAAGAGAGACGTATCCCGATTACACGATCGTGGGGATCGAACCTGCTTTAAAGCCGGCGGTCCTCTATGTAAGAGAGGAAGAGCGTATCCCCGGAACCGTGGTGGTGATGGCTACGCCGATGACCATTCGCAACGAAAAGTTCCACAATCTGATGGACCGCTATGTGGATCAGGCGCACATCATTCCCCTTCCCTGTCCGGGACTCATGGAGTTTGTGGAGCGCGGAGAGACGTCCGGAGAGGCGCTTACGGACTTCATCAGGAAGCTGCTTTTGCCTTTTGACAAAGAGGCGGTTGATGCTATCGTGCTCGGATGCACGCATTATCCCTTTGTGGCTGATGCGGTAACCTCCGTGATGGGAGAGCGTGTGAAGCTCTTTGAGGGCGGACCCGGTACCGCACGTGAGACGGCAAGGAGACTTCGTGTGGCAGGACTTTGCACCGACAGAACCGGTGAGGGACATGTCACGATCGAGAACAGCCTGTCCGACGAAAAAATAGCACTGTGTGAACATTTGCTTTCTTTATAACTGTATGGTGGAAACGGTATGAAACTTACGGATGAATTAAAGTCTATCAAGGGCATCGGCGACAAGACGGCCGCAAACTTTGCCAAACTTCATATTCAGAATGTAAGAGATCTGCTCACCACTTATCCCAAGAATTATCTGACTTACGAAGAACCCGTATCCATCGCCGAAGCGAAGGAAGGTGAGCGCGTGTCCGTGCTTGCCGTGATCGGCACCTATGTCGATACACGTACGGTGCGGGGACTCTCCCTTACGAACATCGGGATCAGGGACGCATCGGGTACGATGAAGGTGACCTGGTTCAACCAGCCTTTTTTAAAAAAGACGCTGCACAGAGGTGATACCTATGTGTTTGTGGGCGTTGTAAAAATGCGAAACGGCAGCAAATGTCTCGATCATCCGGAGTACTATAAGCAGGAGAAGTATCGTGGCATGATGCAGGAGTGGATGCCCGTGTATCCGCTTACGAAGGGGCTTACGAACAATACCTTTGTGAAGGCTATGAAGGCTTGCAGAAGTGTGATCGCTGACATGGAGGATTATATACCGGAGGATATCAGACGCGAGAACGGTCTGATGGAGCGCTCCGAGGCGTTCGAGAACATTCATTTTCCTATGAATGAAACCCTGCTTCGCGGTGCGATCCGGAGACTTGCGTTGGATGAGTTTTACGCTTTCCTTTATGATATGGGAAGGTTAAAGGAGGATGCGACAAGGACCGCCAATACCCATCCCGTTGTGCAGGGAAAGGCGGTTTCGGAGTTTGTAAAATCGCTGCCCTTTGCACTTACGAAGGGACAGCAGCAGGCCATCGAGGACATCCTGTCCGATATGGGCGGCGACGGATGCATGAACCGCCTTGTACAGGGTGACGTGGGATCGGGTAAGACCGTAGTGGCAGAGGCTGCGCTATATGCGGTCGTTGCGGCAGGCTACCAGGGGGCATTGATGGTTCCCACGGAAGTGCTGGCCAATCAGCATTACGAGGAGTTTACCAAAAGTTTGGAACCCTTTGGGGTTCGTGTGGCACTTCTGGTCGGCTCTACATCCGCGAAGGAAAAAAGACACATCCTTTCGGCGCTTGCCGAGGGAGAGATTGATATCATCATCGGCACGCATGCTTTGATCGAAGATCGGGTAGTTTACCGCGACCTGGGTTTGGTGGTGACCGATGAACAGCACCGTTTCGGTGTGAAACAAAGAGAGAAACTTTCGGGAAAGGGTACATATCCCCATGTGCTTGTGATGAGTGCGACACCGATCCCGAGAACTTTAGCCATCATCCTGTATGCGGACATGGATATCTCGGTGATCAAGGAGCTTCCCAAGGGCAGAAAGCCCATCAAAAACTGTGCAGTGGGTACAAACTACCGGGCAACGGCTTATCGCTTTATCAGGGAACAGGCGGAAGCGGGCGGACAGATCTATATTATCTGCCCGATGGTTGCGGAAAGCGACACTTTGGATCTCACAAATGTGGAGCAGTATACGGAACGGATGCGATCCGTGCTGCCGCCCGATATGCGCGTGGAAATGCTCCACGGACAGATGAAGGCCGATGAAAAGGCTGAGATTATGGACCGCTTCCTGGCGGGAGAGATTCAGGTGCTTGTCTCCACCACGGTCATCGAGGTCGGTATCAACAACCCGAACGCCACGGTGATGATGGTTGAGAATGCCGAGCGTTTCGGTCTTGCCCAGCTGCACCAGCTGCGCGGACGTGTGGGACGCGGCAAGAAGCAGTCCTACGCCATCTTTATTAACGGCAAGGAAAGTCCCGAGAGTATGGAGCGTCTTAAAGTGCTTGAGGAAAGCAACGACGGTTTCTTTATTGCAGGAGAGGACTTAAGGATGCGCGGGCCCGGAGATTTCTTCGGTATCCGTCAGAGCGGAGAGACACTGTTTGAGATCGCGGATCTCTACAATCATGCGGACATGCTTTCCCTCGCGCAGAAACTGTATCAGGCATACGGTGAGCGACTGGTGCCTCCGGAGAATCCCGGCAGCATGACCGGAACCACTGTATTATAATAGTAGTTGAAAGGTGATTTTATGAAAGTCAAAGTAGGATTCATTACCGCGTGGAGAAGAGCGGTTTTCTTCGCACTCATCCTTGCGGTTATCATTTTCGGGCTGGCGTCGACGCTGGCGACTTCTCTGATCGGTCCGGGCGCGGTTGCGAATGCCGTCGGTGTGGTTTTTCTTTTGATCGGAGGTGTATTCTTCCTCATCGTTTTATTTGATCGAAATGACAGGTTTTCCGGAGAGGGAGAAGGGAAGATCGAAAACGGTGTATTTTCCTACAAGGACAAGCGCCGGGAATTCTCGCTTCCGCTTTCTGAGATCACAAAGGTCACGTTTGACAGGATCAAGCAGACGGAGACCGGGCGGAAGGTGCTTGCGTATAAGCTTACCGTAAAAGCAGGAAAGAAGATCAGGGTGATCGAGTCCGAGCGCGCCGAGGGACGCTCGGAGCATGAAGTATCACTCTATGCACTATATACAGAACTGTTGACACAGCTAAAGGAGAGATAATCATATGAACAGTAAAGACGGATCAAAAAAACTTTGGATCGCCTTATCGGCTGCACTTACCGTAGTCATTCTTGTGCTTGTGTTGCTCTTAATAAACGGCGGCAGGAAGGACAAGTTGGCGACGACCGAAACCACCGAAGCCGCAACCGAACAGGCAACGGCAAGTGACACGGAGGCTGAAAAAACCACGGAGGCTGCTACGGAAAAGCAGGCATCGTCCGACGGAATCTCCGTCAGCGTGAAACTCGGGAATACCTGGGAGAACGGAGGATTCACATACGGCCAGTTTGATGCGACCGTTACCAACAATTCCGGAAGTACCGTGAAGAACTGGTCCATTGCACTTACTGTACCCGAGGGTACCAAGGTGGACTCCAGCTGGAACGGAGACTATAAGGTCGAAGGTACGACGCTTATGATCCGCCCGGTGGAGTATAACGGAGAGATCGCAGCGGGCGCTACTGTAAAGGATATCGGATTTATCTTTGCCGCAAAGAGCATGGATGATCTTCGCAAGATGGCGGACACGGCGACGGTTCTCATAGACGGGCAGGCGGTTGCCGCAGGTTCCGGCAAGGATGAGAAAAAGGAAGAAGCGACCACCGAGGAAAAAAAGACGGAGGCGAAGAAGGCTCCGAAGGCAGAAAAGGGCACGCCTTTTGAAAACCACGACAAGCTTTCTGTCAAAGGC
>CAMOHF010000161.1 GCA_946614685.1 uncultured Clostridia bacterium
AGTACTTTACGGAAGACGGAAACCAGCTTAAGATGAACCCCGGCAAGACATTTATATCTGTTCTTGATGCTGCGGATCAGTCAGCCGTTACATTCGAATAAAACCCATGAAGAATGATTTCTTCGGACATCCCGGAGGAATCATTTTTCACATAGAGGAAGCATATGAACTACGATATCATAGTAGTTGGAGCGGGTGCCTCGGGCTTTTCCGCCGCGATTTCCGCGGCGCGTTGCGGCGCAAGGGTACTTGTTCTTGAGAAACTGAAAAAAGCCGGAACTAAGTTATACGCCACAGGCAACGGCAATGCAAACGTAAGCAATACCCATATGGACGCTGCGTCTTGTTTTGATTCGTGCGAAAAGGATGCGTCGGACTTTCTCGGGGAGCTGTTCGGAAGTAAGCGTGCCGATGAACAGGTGCGAGCTTTTCTTGCGACACTCGGTGTAAGTCTTGTCGATCGAAACGGTTATCTCTATCCTGCCTCCAGACAGGCTTCGACGGTCGTGTGGAGTCTTTTGGACGAGGCAAGGCGTCTTTCGGTCGAGATAAAGACCGGATGCTCTGTTACGTCTGTAAGAAGAGAGGATGAAGGCGATCGGCCGATTTATAAAGTCGAGACCGAAGCGGGGGATATCTATTGCGGAACCCATCTGATCCTTGCTTGTGGAGGTGCTGCGACGCCGAAACTCGGCGGATCTAAGGACGGATACCTGCTGGCTCGTGCACTCGGGCACAGTATATGCGAGCCTTCGCCGGCGCTTTGTCCCCTGATCGTAAAAGACAAGGAATACTTTTCGCTTTTAAAGGGCGTTCGCGCAAGAGCCAAGGCTACAGCATATGACAGGGACGGCAATCTTCTTCGCTGCGAGGAAGGAGAGGTTCAGTTTACGGATTCCGGTCTTTCCGGTATCGTGATCTTTAATATGTCCTATCCGGTGCCGAATCGGATTTCGCTTGATCTGTTGCACGGAATTTCCGTGATGCCGGATATGGTTTCCTTAAGGGAGCAATTCTCCGGTCGTACATTGATCGCCTTATTAAACGGATACATGAATGACAAACTTTCGGAATTTATCGTGCGCAACTCCGGATACGAGAGAAGTACAGGAGTTTCGGAGGTAGAGGACAGTGAACTTGCCGGATTGTTTGAAACTGCAAGACACCTGACATTTGATCTTTCGAAGGCGGATAGCTTCGATCACGCACAGGTTACGGCGGGTGGCGTTTTGCTTTCCGAGGTCGACGCTTCCACGATGGAATCGCGTATAAATCCCGGGCTTTATATCACCGGTGAACTGCTTGATGTGCACGGGATCTGCGGTGGATATAATCTGACATTGGCCTTCCTGTCGGGAATCGCGGCAGGTTGTGCGGCAGGAGGCGGAATATGATTAGAATAAACGGGATCAAGCTCCCCGTCGGACATACCGACGCGGACTTTCATGATGCGATCGCAAAGAAACTTCATACGGATTCCTACAGCTTAGAGCGGATCGTCAAACAATCCGTAGATGCAAGAGACAAAGGGAATCTGCTTTATCTTTACAGCGTGGATGTGAGTTCTCCGAGGGAAGAAATCATTCTTCAAAAGAACAGTAACCGTAATGATATTATGTTACCTAATGAGAAAGATTACTGTTTTCCGTTCGATTTTTCGGGTACTTCCGATCATGTAAACGAGCGCCCCATAGTGATCGGAGCGGGCCCTGCCGGCTATTTTGCGGCGCTTTATCTCGCAAGAGCCGGTCTTAATCCCATTGTCTACGAACGCGGCAATGCGGTGGAAGTAAGAAAGCAGGATGTGGAACGTTTCTGGAAGACGGGCGTGATCGATCCCTCGTCCAATGTTTCCTTCGGCGAGGGCGGTGCCGGTACATTTTCCGACGGGAAACTGAATACCGGTATCAAGGATAAAGAAGGAAGAATCCGGGCCGTGATCCGTGATTTTGTATCCTTCGGAGCGCCTGAATCCATCGCTTATCTTGCCAAACCGCATATCGGTACGGACTGTCTCTTCGGCGCCCTGCAAAAGATGCGGGAAGAGATCCTAAGGCTCGGAGGAGAGATCCACTTCGGGTCCTGCCTTACGGAGCTTCATGAAGAAGCAGATGGGATCTCGTACAGGATTGAATCAAAGGATGGTGAGGCGATAAGCGGCCATACCAATGCGCTTGTTTTAGCCATCGGGCACAGCGCGAGAGATACATTTACCATGCTTCACAAAAACAAAATCCCCATGGAAGCGAAAGCCTTTGCATGCGGGCTCCGGATCGAGCACAGGGCCGATGTGATCAACCGCGGGCAGTACGGCACCGGTGAACGCGCACGGCTTCTTCCTGCTGCCGATTACAAGTTTACATACCGGTCGACGGAGGGAAGAAGCGTCTACAGCTTCTGTATGTGTCCGGGCGGTTACGTGGTGGCTGCGGCTTCCGGGACGTCCGAGGCGGTGGTAAACGGTATGTCGGATCACGCCAGAGACGGCGTCAACTCCAACGCGGCTGTGGTTGTAGGCGTTACGCCGGAGGACTTTGTCCGTGAAGGATACGGAGAACACGGAATTCTCGCAGGTATGCATTTTCAGGAGGCGATGGAACGCCGCGCTTATGAGATAGGAGAGGGAAGTATTCCCGTTTCCACGTTTGCCGATTTCGAACAGGGTCTGGCAAGTACAAAATGCGGCTCTGTAACGCCGCAAATACGCGGTCTCTGGAAGTTTTCGAACCTGAAGAACTGTTTGCCACCCTATGTCAATCATGCTATAATTGAGGGCGTCAGATACTACGGAACCAAGCTTTCCGGTTATGATGCACCGGATGCGATTCTGTCCGGTGTCGAGACAAGAACATCATCACCCGTAAGGATTCTGCGCGATGAGCATCTGATGTCGGATGCCGCAGGACTCTTTCCGTGCGGAGAGGGCGCGGGTTATGCGGGTGGTATCACCAGCGCCGCCGTGGACGGTATCAAGGTTGCCGAAGCGGTGTGCAGGTATCTTTTAAAACATCCGGTTTAAGAAGGGATTATCATGCAAGAACGACTGAAATTACAAGGCAAACAACGAATTGTGATAAAGATCGGATCCTCCTCCCTGATGCATGCATCAAGCGGTAAGGCCGATCTTCGAAAGATTGAACGACTTGTCAGGATCATCTGTGATCTGAAGAATCAAAACAAGGATGTGATCCTTGTATCGTCCGGTGCCATCGCAGTTGGGGCACAGACTTTAGGACTTACCCAGAGACCGAAGACACTTTCCTTAAATCAGGCATGCGCTGCCGTGGGACAGGCGCAGCTGATGATGATCTATCAAAAATTGTTTCTCGAATACAATCATGTTGCGGCGCAGGTTCTTCTTACCTTTGACGCGATCACGCATCCCGAGCGAAGAAGAAATGCCGAAAACACCTTAAACGAGCTTCTTCAGCAGGATATCATTCCCGTTGTCAACGAGAATGACACCGTAGCGATCGAGGAGATCGAGTTCGGTGACAATGACACACTTTCCGCTATTGTGGCGCACCTGATCAAGGCGGATCTTTTGATCCTTCTTTCCGATATCGACGGGCTTTACACCGATGATCCGAGAAAAAATCCGGATGCGAAAAAGCTTTCCGTTGTCGATCAGATTGACGAGCGTGTGCGCAATATGGCGAAGGGAGAGGGCAGTGCCTACGGAACCGGCGGCATGGCGACCAAGATTGCTGCAGCCAGGATTGCAACGGATTCCGGCGCGGATATGGCGATCCTTAATGCAGCCGATCTGAATCTGATCCATGCGCTTTTGGACGGCGAGGATGTCGGAACCCTGTTCTTGGCGCATGATGCGGAAGATTTTGATACGGTAGATTTTATCACTTCAAAGGGAT
>CAMOHF010000162.1 GCA_946614685.1 uncultured Clostridia bacterium
CATCCACTCGGCATCACGCTTGGCCAGGTAGTCATTCACCGTTACGATGTGAACGCCCTTGCCCTCCAACGCATTCAGATATGCGGGAAGAGTGGAAACCAGTGTCTTACCTTCACCTGTACGCATCTCGGGGATACGTCCCTGGTGCAGCAGAATACCACCGATCAGCTGTACACGATAGTGCTTCATATTGAGAACGCGGGCAGCGGCTTCTCTTACAACAGCGAAAGCCTCCACCAGCAGATCGTCCAATGTCTCGCCATCCGCAAGGCGCTTCTTGAACTCGGTTGTCTTCGCACGCAGTTCCTCGTCCGTTTTGCCCTGCATTTCCTCGTCAAGTGCTTCTATCTGATCCACCAGCGGATAGATTTTTTTGAGTTCTCTCTCGCTGTGGGTTCCGAATACCTTTTCGATCAGGCCCATGAATTTACCTCCAAATCAATTAACGCAAATTTTACCAAATTTTAATGTATCATAATTCATCGGATAACACAAGAAAAAAGCGAAGAAAATGAGGACGAAACTCGCGTCTCGTCCTCAGCATGATTTGTGGTCGTTCTAGAATTCGGGTTCGATCAAACCGTAGGTGTTGCCCTTTCTCTTATATACGACATTGACTTCGTCAGTTTCGGCATTGCGGAATACATAGAAGCTGTGTCCGAGAAGTTCCATCTGCACACATGCATCCTCAGGATACATCGGCTTCACTGCGAAGCGCTTGCTGCGGATGATCTTCACTTCCTCATCTTCATCCTCATCCTCTGCTACAAAATCGCTGCGGATGAATGCTTTGTTCTGCTCCTTGTCAACGATCTTCTTCTTATAACGTGTCACCTGGCGCTCAATAACCTCCACTACCAGGTCGATGGATACATACATATCGTCGCTGGACTGCTCTGCACGAATGATGTGTCCCTTCATCGGGATGGTAACCTCGATCTTCTGACGCTCTTTCTCGACAGAGAATGTTACCTGAACATCCGTGTCCTCGGTGAAGAATTTCTCAAGGCGTCCCAATTTCTCATAAATCGCGCCTTTTAACCCCTCTGTAACTTCGATATTCTTGCCGCTAATGATGTAATTCATATGCCCCACTCCTTTACGGTCTTACTATGGGTGAATGAACAATCACCCATGTACAGATTATACCATAGCGGCGCTCATTTTGAAAGTGAAATGTAATACTTTTGTAAGGTGGTAAGCGCAATGAAAAAGGCCGGCCCTGCAAGAGAGCCGGCCCCAATCACACATTTAGGGGAAGGTGTGTAATTAACGTATTTTAGTAGATAACTCTCACTGCCTTGAACGGCTGGCTGTAATATGCATTGGAAATGCAGATACCCGTGGAGTAATCGGATGCATGTACGATCTGGCCGTTACCCATGTAAAGAGCTACGTGCTGGCTTACGCCTGTGCCGTGATCGTAGAAGAGAAGGTCGCCGGGCTGAATCTCGGAAAGGCTTACTTCCTTACCGCACCACTGCTGACCACCCGCACGAGGGATGGAGTAACCGAAGTGCTCATACACTCTCATGGTGAAACCGGAGCAATCGCATCCGTCTGTGAGGCTTGTACCGCCCCATACATAAGGGTTGCCAAGGAACTGACAAGCATAGTCTACAATTTCCTGACCCTGTCCCGAATAAGGTACGGGCTCAAGATTCTCCTGTGCAGGAGCCTCTTCGGAAGTTGTCTCCTCAGAGGAAGTCTCCTCGGGAGCAGTGATCTCTGTCTGGTCATCATTTACGGCTACCGCGCCGAGGAATTCGGTGGTACCGGGCATATTTGCATCTGCGTAAGCCTTGGCATCATCATCAAATGCAAGGAAATCTGTCATGGTGTATCCGTCTACATCACCGGAGGTTACGTGTGTCCACTCTTCGCCCCACTCAACGACATCAAGTACACCGCCGTTGAAGATGTATCCGACTCTCTTGGAAGAAACATCTGCAGACTCTCTGATATTGACTGCGCCGGCCTCAATTACGATTGCCTTGCCGGTAAAGTCATAGGAGCTTGTCTCCTCTGCAACTGCTTCCTGATCTAAATTCTCGCCTGTGATCTCGGGTGCGATCTCTGTGATCTCGCCGGTTGCAACAACGTCTGTTGCGGTTGCGTCGGTTACGGTTGCGGGAACAGCCTCGACTGCCGCCACCACTTTCGCCTCGGGTGCTTCGATCACGAATGCATCCTCGTTCTCTGCCACATACTTATCAACCGCCGTTGTGATGCTGACGTTGGAATCGTGATAGAGTCCGTCGCTTGCATGTGCGATATATGAATAGGATCCTGTGAGTACTGCCGCTGCAGCAACTCCTGCGATCACTTTCTTAGCCTGCTTAAACATGTTTCCTTCCTCCTTGGTAAAACCCAATATTTTACACGAATTTTAAAATTGTTACGAATTTGTTACAAACAGAGTATAGCAGAGGGCACCCATTTTGTCAACATAAAATTTTTCATTTTTTAAAGTTTCTTTATTTTGTGCGGTTTCTCGTGGTTACAGACAATTGTTACATCCGTTTATACTTTTGTAACAATTAGTCATTTTCTCACCACATATAGAATGTTTCTTGCGTTTTAACCCTATATTTGGTACAATGTACATACGTAACGGACGCGAAGGAGCGCAGAAAGGACGTATACTATGAACATTACAGCACTTAGCAGTACCAATCTATACGTCAACGGAACGGAGTCCATGACACCGATTGATTTCAAGATGCTCGCAAAGACCTTGGAAACCGCGGAGGAAAGCGGTGACGCCATGATCAAGATGATGGAACAGTCCGTGAATCCGATGGTCGGATCAAACTTCGACGTGAGTGTATAGGGGCACAAAAAAACCGGCAGTTCTGCCGGTTTTTTTGTGCTTATAATTATTCGCCCATCTCTCTTCGACGGCGCTTCATGCCTTCTACGATCTTTTGTTTCGCTTCGGCTGCATCCGTCTGTGACGCTTCAGGCACGTCAGCGAGCACATAATCTATGCCCATCTTCTCGTATTTCACTTTTCCCATCGTATGATAAGGAAGCACCTCGAGCTGCTTTACGTGATGGAACTCACCCAAGAAATATCCGAGTCTGTCCAAAAGTTCGGGATCAAGGGTGATTCCCGGAACCACCACATGGCGAATCCGGATATCTTTGCCCTTCTCGTCGAGATATCTGAGGAAATCAAAGATATCATCGCAGGGCTGTCCGGTCAGATCCTTGTGTCCTTCCGGATCGATGTGCTTGATATCAAGCATCACAAGATCCGTCACTTCCATCAGCTTGTCATACTTTGCAAGCAGTTCGGGGTTTGACCTTTTAAAACAGATACCGGATGTATCCAGACAGGTATGAATATCTTTCGCTTTCGCTTTGGTGAAGAGTTCAAGCAGAAAATCAATCTGCAGGAGCGGTTCTCCGCCGGTCACAGTGAGTCCGCCGTCCTTTAAAAACGGTCTGTAGCTGTCGTAGTCGGTCAGGATCTCGTCCGCGGTCTTCTTCTCTCCACCGGCCATCTCCCAGGTATCCGGATTGTGACAGTATTTGCAACGCATCGGACAGCCTTTTACAAAGACGACATACCTGATGCCGGGTCCGTCAACCGTTCCGAAGGTCTCTATTGAATGGATCATGCCCTCCATGATTCTTCCTCCCTTATGATATATAACGGTATGATACAAAATGGGGATACCTGTTACGGTATCCCCATGCATGTACTTTTGAAATTAGCCGTTGATAGACTCGTGGAATGTACGAGAGATAACGTCTGCCTGCTGCTCCGGTGTAAGCTTGATGAAGTTTACAGCGTATCCGGATACACGGATTGTAAGCTGCGGATAGTTCTCCGGATGCTTCTGTGCATCA
>CAMOHF010000163.1 GCA_946614685.1 uncultured Clostridia bacterium
GTCGTGGATACGGCAGGGGCATCCAAGAATCACGACATGATCGCGGATGAACTTTCCGATATCGGCAAGGAACTGGGCGTACAGATCCTGGCACAGCAGGAAGACATCTTCAACATGATGCACAGAGTATAAGAGGCGGGAGAGTTTGAAATGATAGGAATCAATGAAGTAATTGAAACCAACGAAATGATCCGCCATATGAACCTTGATGTGCGGACGATCACCATGGGCATCAGCCTGCTTGACTGTGTGGGTAAGGATCTTTCCGATACCTGCGACAGGATCTACAAGAAGATCACGGAATCCGCCAAGGATCTCGTGGAAACCGGAGAGGAGATCTCCAAGACTTACGGAATCCCCATCGTGAATAAGCGTATCTCCGTGACGCCCATCGCTTTGGTTGGCGGCTCCGTATGCGAGAGCGAGGAAGATTTCGTAAAGATTGCCCAGACACTGGATGAGGCAGCCATTGCCTGCAAGGTGAATTTTATCGGCGGTTATTCCGCTATCGTAAGCAAGTCCATGACGAAGGCGGATGAACTTTTGATCAGATCCATCCCGAAGGCACTTTCCGTGACCGGACGCGTATGTTCCTCTGTGAATGCAGGTTCTACCAAGACCGGTATCAATATGGATGCGGTTCGCCTGATCGGAGAGATGATCAAGGAGACCGCCTACCTTACAAGAGAGAATGACTCCTGCGGTTGTTCCAAGTTTGTGGTATTCTGCAATGCACCCGATGACAATCCCTTTATGGCCGGTGCATTTCACGGCGTATCCGAGGCGGATCGCGTGATCAATGTCGGTGTATCGGGTCCCGGTGTTGTAAAGTCTGCACTTGAAGCCGTAAGAGGCGAGAGCTTTGAGGTTCTGTGCGAGACCATCAAAAAGACTGCATTTAAGATCACACGTGTCGGTCAGCTCGTAGCCAAGGAAGCATCCGAAAGACTCGGCGTGCCCTTCGGCATTATTGATCTTTCGCTGGCTCCGACGCCTGCGGTCGGTGACAGTGTCGGTGAGATCCTTGAGGAGATCGGCCTTGAATTTGCGGGTGCACCCGGAACTACTGCGGCACTTGCACTTTTAAACGACCAGGTGAAAAAGGGCGGCGTGATGGCATCCTCCTATGTGGGCGGCCTTTCCGGCGCATTTATCCCGGTAAGCGAGGATCAGCGTATGATCGATGCGGTTGCCGCAGGCGCACTTTCCCTCGAAAAGCTTGAGGCCATGACCTGTGTATGCTCCGTGGGACTTGACATGATCGCCATCCCCGGTGATACGAAGGCCACCACCATAGCCGGTATCATTGCGGACGAGATGGCGCTCGGTATGGTGAACCAGAAGACGACTGCAGTGCGAGTGATCCCCGTATACGGCAAGGGCGTGGGAGAGCAGGCAGAGTTCGGAGGCTTACTCGGCTATGCACCGATCATGCCGGTAAATTCCTTCTCCTGCGATGCATTTGTCCAGAGAGCGGGCAGAATCCCTGCACCGATCCACAGCTTTAAGAACTAGATCGGAGACAGTTTATGAGTATTCAGGCTTTACCCGACCGCGTGCTGATGGAGATCGAAAAGCCGGCACGCTACATCGGACATGAAGTCAACAGCATATCGAAAGATCCGTCAAAGGTGGATGTAAGGATCGCTATGTGCTTTCCGGATGTCTATGAGATCGGTATGTCCTATCTTGGCATCCAGATTCTCTATGATCTCTTTAACAGACGCGAGGACACCTATTGTGAGCGTGTCTACAGCCCCTGGCCGGATCTGGACCGTAGAATGAGGGATGAGCATATCCCTCTTTTTACGCTGGAAACACAGACGCCCGTGGCAGATCATGACTGGCTTGCGATCACGATCCAGTACGAGATGTGCTACACCAACATCCTTCAGATTCTCGACCTTTCGGGAATTCCCTTCTATGCGAAGGACCGTGGTGACGAGGATACCATTGTGATCGGCGGAGGCCCCTGTACGGTGAATCCCGAGCCTGTGGCGGATTTCTTTGACATCTTCTACATCGGCGAGGGAGAGGTGTCCTACGACAGTCTGATCGAACTTTACAAGGAGCATAAGGCGAAAGGATTCTCCAGAAGCGCTTTCTTGCGCGAGGCTTCCCGCATACCGGGAATATACGTCCCCTCCCTGTATGAGGTCACGTATCATGACGACGGAACCATCGAGGCGATTCGCCCGAAGTACGATGACGTTCCCGCAATGATCCAAAGACAGGTGGTGACGGATTTCGCTGCGGCTCCTTACCCCATGAAGCCCGTTATCCCTTATATCCGCGCGACTCAGGATCGTATCGTCCTTGAGATCATGCGCGGCTGTATCCGCGGATGCCGTTTCTGTCAGGCCGGTATGATCTATCGTCCCACCAGACAGAAGGATGTCGAGATGTTAAAGGCTTATGCGCGTGAGATGATCGACAACACGGGCTATGAGGAGATTTCCCTTTCGTCCCTAAGCTCCAGCGATTATGAGTCTCTTGACGAACTCCTGCAGTATCTGATCTCGCTTCGCGATACGGACCATGTCAATGTATCGCTTCCCTCTTTGCGCGTCGATGCGTTCTCTTTGGATGTGATGAGCAAGGTGCAGGATATCAGGAAGTCCAGCCTTACATTTGCTTCGGAGGCCGGGTCACAGAGACTGCGTGACGTCATCAACAAGGGAATCTCGGAAGAGCAGATCATGAAGGGCTGTGAACAGGCATTTTCCGGCGGATGGGATAAGGTAAAGCTCTACTTTATGATGGGACTTCCCACGGAGAATGATGACGATCTACTTGAAATCCCGGCGCTGGCCGAGAAGATTTCCGAGCTGTTCTTTGATACCGTGCCGAAGGAGAAACGAAACGGAAGAGTGATGATCACGTCATCATCGTCTTACTTTGTACCGAAGCCATTCACACCCTTTCAGTGGGCGCCCATGATCAATCCTGTGGAGTACACAAGGCGTGCACATTTAGTCAAGGATACATTCAATCAGCAGCGCAACCGAAAGAGCCTCAAATTCATCTATCATGATGCGGAGATTTCCTACCTGGAAGGTGTGCTTGCAAGAGGAGACAGAAGGCTTTCTTCCGTGATCATGACAGCCTACCAAAAGGGTGCGATCTTTGATGCCTGGACGGAGTTTTTTAAAGAGGAGCGCTATACGGAGGCCTTCGCTTTTTGCGGTGTGGATCCGGCGTTTTATACGGAACGCGAGCGCCCTGATGACGAGGTCTTTCCATGGGAACACATCGGTGTCGGCGTGCGCCGGGAATTCCTGCTTTCCGAGTGGAAGAAGGCACAGGAAGGCGTTGTGACCGAAAATTGCAGAAGCAGGTGTTCCGCCTGCGGCGCAGCCTGCTACGGAGGAGGTGTATGTTTTGAAGCTAAGAGTTAAGTACACCAAGACCGGAGCACTTCGTTTCATCGGACACCTGGATGTGATGCGCTTTTTCCAGAAGGCGATCCGCCGTGCAAAGCTCGATATCGCCTATACCAAGGGTTTTTCCCCACATCAGATCATTTCCTTTGCAGCACCGATGCCGCTCGGTATGACGTCCGAGGGCGAGTATTTTGATGCGGAGTTTGTTTCGGTCACGACAGCGGAAGATATGAAGATGCGTCTGAATGCGGTAATGCCGCCGGAGATTCAGGTGATCTCTATCGTAAAACTGCCGGATGATGCGAAACCGTCCATGGCTTTAGTAACCGCTACGGACTACATCGTAACCGTTCCCTTTGTGGTGTCTGACTCCATTAAGATACTTTTACAAAAGCCGGAGATCTGCGTGACCAAGAAGACGAAGAGTAGTGAGGCTACTGTGGATATCAAGCCCATGATCTTCGA
>CAMOHF010000164.1 GCA_946614685.1 uncultured Clostridia bacterium
ACGCATTGACGATCTTCTGTACCAGCGGGTGTCTTACAACGTCGTCACTGGTAAATTCGATCATGGCGATCTCATCAATCTTGGAGAGCACTTTTCTGGCGATCTCAAGACCGGATTTGGTATCCTTCGGAAGATCCTTCTGAGAAAGATCGCCCGTGATGATGGCCTTGGATCCGAAGCCGATACGCGTCAGAAACATCTTCATCTGCGCGGGCGTGGTGTTCTGTGCCTCATCCAAGACAATGTACGCATTGTCTAAGGTACGGCCTCTCATATAGGCAAGGGGCGCCACCTCGATCAATCCGCTTTCCATGTTCTTATTGAAGGCCTCAGCTCCCATGATCTCATAGAGCGCATCATAAAGCGGACGCAGGTAGGGATCGACCTTGCTTTGAAGATCACCGGGAAGAAATCCCAGTTTTTCTCCCGCCTCAATGGCAGGTCTTGTCAGGATGATACGTCCCACTTCATTGTTCTTAAATGCCGTGATGGCTTTTGCCATAGCCAGGTAGGTCTTTCCGGTACCTGCCGGACCGATGCCAAAGACGATCATATTCTTATCGATCGCTTCCACATAGCGCTTCTGGCCTAAGGTCTTCGCCTTTACGGGCTTGCCGTGAATGTTATGGCAAATGATATTCTTATCCCTGTCAAGCTCGGAAATCGCCTCTTCCTCGCCTGTCTTGGCAAGTGTCACGGCGTAATTGACATTCTGGTCGGATATCTCGTTACCGTTTTCCGACAGGGATGTAAGCTGCCGGATCACCGATACGGCGCGTTTCACATTGCCCTCTACGCCGACCACACGCATACAGTCGCCGCGCAGCACGCAGGCCACGTGGTAGGACTTTTCGATATTCTTGATGTTTCTGTCGTACTGGCCGAAGACATTCTGAATGTGGCGGTCGGGTATACGGATCTCTTCAAAATAGGAACTCATAAACATCTCCTTACTTATGATAAAAAGGTGTTACCCGAGAAGGTAACACCTTTGAAGTCATCGTAAGTCTTATTTGTACTTGCGCTTTCTGGCAGCCTCGGACTTCTTCTTGCGTCTTACGCTGGGCTTTTCGTAATGCTCTCTTTTACGAATCTCCTGCTGAATGCCTGCTTTTGCACAGTTTCTCTTGAATCTGCGAAGCGCGCTATCCAAAGTCTCGTTCTCTTTCACTATAACGTTAGACATACTCTCTCCTCAACCTCCCTCCGGTTGTGTAGTACATATGCGAAAATCGCACGAGTAATATTATAACATAATATTCGGATTCGTCAAGAAGATATTTTACTTATCTTCCGAAGGCTCTTCACGATTAGTGAAAATATGATCGATCAGGCCGTATTCTTTCGCCTCTGCAGCTGTCATCCAGTTGTTTCTGTCGCAGTCTGCAAGCACCGTCTCATAATCCTTACCGCAGTTATCCGCCATAATGGAGATGAGGTTCTTCTTGATGCGGAGCATGTGCTCTACTTCGATCTCCATATCGGTTGCCTGACCCTTGGTACCGCCCAAAGGCTGATGGATCATGATCTCGGAGTTCGGAAGTGCGATACGCTTACCCTTGGCACCGCCGGAAAGCAGGAATGCTCCCATAGAGGCTGCCATACCCACACAGATGGTGGACACGTCACACTTGATGTAGTTCATTGTATCGTAGATACCGAAGCCCGCAGATACAGAACCGCCGGGGCTGTTGATATAAAGGCTGATATCCTTGGACGGATCCTCGGACTCAAGGAACAACAGCTGGGCAATCACAAGGCTTGCCGTGGTATCGTTCACCTCGTCACCGAGGAAGATGATCCTCTCCTTTAAGAGTCTGGAATAAATGTCGTATGCACGCTCGCCGCGGCTGGTCTGTTCAACGACGGTAGGTACTAATGCCATAATATATAATCCTCACTTTCTAAATTAAGCCAACATGGACTTTGCTTCGGCAACACCTGCAGCAAGTGCCGCATCGATTCCCGATGCATCCTTACCGCCGGCCTGCGCCATATTCGGGCGTCCGCCGCCACCGCCGCCGACCATGGGTGCGATCTTCTTGATGATGTTACCTGCATGTGCTCCCTTGGCTACAGCGTCATCCGTCGCGGTTACGATCAGATTGACCTTGCCTTCCGCCTCGGACGCAAGAATCACAACGGCACTGCCGAGCTTATTCTTGAAATCATCGCCTAGGTTGCGGAGCGCATTCATATCTACGTCCTTCATGGATACGGGAAGCACCTTGATGCCGCCGACATCCTCTGCTTCTGCAAGAGAATCACCTGCCGCATTCTTGGCAAGCTTATCCTTCAGGGACTTGTTCTCGTTCTGGAGTGCCTTGATCTCGGCAAGCATCGCCTCGATCTTCTCGGTAAGCTTGGCGGGCTCGGACTTTGCTGCCGCAGCCGCTGCTTTTAAGGTTGACTCAAGCTCGGTGTAATAAGCCATAGCGCCCGAGGAAGTAAGTGCCTCGATACGTCTTACGCCCGCAGCCACACCCTGCTCGGATATGATCTTAAATGTACTGATGGCGCCCGTGTTGTCTACATGTGTACCACCGCAGAGTTCCTTGGAGAAATCACCCATGGAAACCACGCGAACGCTGTCGCCGTACTTCTCACCGAAGAGTGCCATAGCGCCGGTCGCCTTCGCTTCATCGAGGCTCATCACTGCAGTTGTTACGGGAATCTCCTCGGAGATCTTTTGATTGACAAGCTCCTCCACCTTGGAAAGTTCTTCCTTCGAGAGTGCCTGATTGTGTGTAAAGTCAAAACGAAGTCTGTCAGCATCCACATAGGAACCTGCCTGCTCTACATGATCGCCGAGTACGGTCTTTAAAGCTTTCTGAAGCAGATGGGTTGCGGAGTGATTGCGGCATGTAAGCGCTCTTCTGTCCGTGTCAACGGAAAGGTCTGCCTCGTCGCCCACGTTCATCTCGCCGGACTCCATATAACCGATATGTGCGATTTTGTTGCCAACGATATGGATGGTGTCTTCAACCACAAATGTACCGTTCGCTGTGGAAATCACACCCTTATCGCCGGACTGACCACCCATCGTTCCGTAAAACGGTGTTTCAAGTGTGATAATGGATCCGGTATCGCCGTCGGACAGGAAATCGCAGACAACGGACGTGCCGTCACTCTCATTCTTGGTGATGGCATATACCTTGGATGTAAGCTTCGTCTTATCGTAACCGTCAAATACGGTGGATACGCTTGTGTCAAGCTGCTCGTACACGGTTGCATCCGCACCCATGTAGTTGCTTACCTTGCGCGCATTTCTTGCGCGTTCCTTCTGCTGCTTCATCTCGGAAGCAAATCCGTCCTCATCTACGGAAATACCGGCCTCCTCGAGGATCTCCTTGGTAAGATCGATGGGGAATCCGTAGGTATCATATAGTTTGAACGCCTTCTCACCGGAAAGGACATTGGTGCCGGATTCCTTAAGCTCTTCCTGATAGGTTGCAAGGATGGAAAGTCCCTGATCGATGGTCTTGTTGAAGTTCTTCTCCTCCGTATCAAGGGTCGCAAAGATATGTGCCTGCTTCTCCGCAAGTTCCGGATAAGCATCCTTGGATACTTCGATCACGGTGCGGGAGAGTTCAGCAAGGAAGTTCCCCTTGATGCCGAGAAGTCTTCCGTGTCTTGCCGCACGGCGAAGCAGACGGCGAAGCACGTAGCCTCTTCCCTCATTCGAAGGAAGGATACCGTCGCTGGTCATAAATGTAACGGAACGAATGTGATCGGTGATCAGGCGGATGGATACATCCTTCTTATCATCGGTCTGATAGGTAACTCCTGCCATCTCACAGACTTTATCACGGATGGCTTTCATTGTATCAATATCA
>CAMOHF010000165.1 GCA_946614685.1 uncultured Clostridia bacterium
CCAGATAGGACAGGTCCTCCTTGGCGATACCGAGAAGTTCTCCGGCACGCACCACCATCGAAAGCAACAGGTAGATGGATTTCATGCACTCATATCTGAAGTAGTCGCGGTTTTCCTTCACCGTATCAGCGAATCTGCAGAAGGGTTCAGCCTTGATCGGGATGCCGGCACGTTTAAATACCTTATTCATCTTGATGGTATCCGCAAGTTCTGCCATGTGCCGAAAGGCTGAGGCCGCGCCACATCTCTTTCCGATCCGATCTCTCTTACATCGAATCCGCCGAGGCGGACGTAGATATTGTTGATACCGTCTTTTACCTGATCAAGCTTTAGGACACCTTCCTCCGACAGTGATCTGCAGTAATCAAGCACGACCGTCGAAAGCCTTGCAAAGCGGATGAAATAGAAAAGCCCCTGATCCCGGATTGCGGTAAGCAATTCACCGATCCTGCTGTAAAGCTTCATGAGATTGAGGCATCGTTCGGGATCCTCCTTGCGTATCTCTTCGGTGAGTACGGTAAGCTTCTCACACGCGCTCCTGCTTTCCGCAACGATCTCATCGATATGCTCCATGGTGCCGAATGTCGTACGCTTTAAAGCCTCGCGAAGTCCCATAATATCCGACTCCAGGAAGCCGTGGTTTAACAGTTCCTCCAAACGCTTCTCCGTTGTGAGGTCATAACTTGAGATCACAAGCCCGGAGATTGGATCCAGATGACTGTAACTTCCGTCTCTGTAGCGGTCTATGTAGTAATCGTGCAGAGACTCGGTGAGTTCGTCGGAAATACCCGCCGGTGTCAGTCCCTCCACCGCATAGTCAAGTGAAATGTAAGGCTTGTTGCCCACAAGCTGCATCAGGTTCGTATCAACCTTTCTATAGCCGAGCGCCTCCATACCCTCGCTCCATACCTTGTTCGAGATAATGGTCCTGAAGATGGATACGTCAAGCGGACGCGGGTTGTTGCCAAGGATGGACGCCGGATTCCAGTAAGCAAAATCGGACATCACATGATTCAAATCGAGATAACTGCACTTGGCGTAAGCCTTGGTATCACGGAATTCATGATCCAAAAAGGCCTGCATCTCCGGGTCCTCGGTGTGAAAGATCTCTCCCTCTTCAAAGCATACCGTGTCGTCGTCCTTCACGCCGAAGCCGATCTTAAAGTACTCTCCGGGATCAAGTCTTGCCTCAAGCTTTTTTAACGCAAAAACAAGCGCCAGGAAATCATGCTCCAGGAATTCCCTGGAAGTGTTTTTGGCGATCCGAAGCACACCCTTCGATCCGTCATCCCTTCTGTAGGAAACGATATAATAGGGTCTGTTGTTCTCGATATCTCTTGAATATACAATGCCGACGAGGGGAAAATCCCCCTCCGGCAACAGTTCCTGTTCTAAGTCGATCTGCATGTCTTCCTCCGTGCAAATGTACTGTTTTCATTCTACTTTTCTACGGTTTTTCTGTCAATACACGTCAAAATGTTAATGTTTTTTTTAAAACCATGTCATAATTTGTTCATATTTATGGTTTATTATAAAACCATAGTTTTTTTCATAAATCCTCTCTTTAAACAATAAACGAAAATGCCGGGCGGAGAAGCGTCCGGCATTTTATTTATATCCAATCCTGCATGATCTCCTCAAACTTCTCTTCTCCGACTTTATTTCTTCCCGCGATCAGACTTACGGCAAACGACACAAAAAGATTCGCAAAGAATCCGACGGGAAGCGCATAGACGCCCGTGTATTCGTAAAGTGTATACGCCTCTCCGCTTACAAAGACCAGTTTTACGAAGTTCCACACTACCACGGTAAGCGCACCTGTGATCATACCCGCCACAAGGCCCTCGCTCCTGCATCTTTTAAAGTACAGTGCAAGCAAAACACCCGGACCGAGTGTCGCACCGAGTCCGGCCCACGCAAGAGATACCAGCCGCATCACGGACACCTGATGATTCCAGACGGAAAGAGCCGACACGATCGCGATGGCAGACACCGCAAGCCTTGACGCATCCAGCACCTTATGGTCCTTCCAGTTTTTAAAAAAGATGCCGTGCAGACAGTCCTTCACCGCAGCCGAAGTCGCCGCAAGCAACTGGGAGTCCGCTGAGGACATAATAGCCGAAAGCAGTGCGCATGCGAAGATCCCTCCGACAAACGGTACGGCGATATCCGTGCCAAATAGTTTTTTCACTACTTCCATGTAAACATTTTCATAATCGTATCCCGCGGATAGCACCTTGGGATAAAGGTAGAAGCGTCCCACCACGCCGAGGATCGCCGCGCCCGAAAGTGCCGCAAGCACCCAGACGATTGCAAGTCGTCTCGACTTCCTTAAGGCATACTCATCACGAATGACCATAAACCGCATCACGATATGCGGCATACCGAAGTACCCAAGCCCCCACGAAAGCTGGGAAAGCACATCCCAAAGCCCGATGGGTTGTCCCTCAGACAGGGATGCATTCAGATAATCGCTGGCGCTGGTGTCAAGGCCGCTTCTTACGAGATTTGGCACGATCTGATGCACGTCGAAATGATACAGCACCAGAAAAGGTACGATGATCAGTCCGCCGAGCATGATGATCCCCTGTAAAAGATCCGTAAGACATACAGCGGTAAATCCGCCGACATAGGTATAAAGCAGGATCACCGCAGTGCCGATCACCAGTGACTGATGATAGGTGAAATGATCATTGGAAAGTCTTACAAAGAAGGTCGCACAGGCAGAAAACGAAGCCGCAAGATACACCATCAGAAAGAGCAGGATGAGCACGGACGCCGTCATCCTGGTTCCGTTTTTCTTTTCGGCCACGCGCTTCGAAAGAAAATCCGGCAGCGTATAGCTTTTCATATGTCCCGCGAAGTGCATGACCCTTCCGGAACAAAAGCCCCAGCTTGCGATGGTTCCGATCAAAAGACCCACCGCCATCCAGACCCTTCCGGCGCCGTACGCATAGATGTATCCGGGAAGGCCCATAAAAATCCAGCAGCTCATATCCGATGCCTCGGTGGATATCGCCGCGGAAAACCCTTTCATCTTCGACGCTCCGAAGAGAAAGTGGTCCGAAGTCTTGTTCATAATAAGACTTTTGGCGCCGATGATGATTACCGCCGCCAGATATAATATGACAATGATAAGATGATCCAATCGCATCTAGTCTCTCGTCTCCAATACATATAGTCCGCCGGATGAAATCTCGATCGTGGCAGTTGCATCCGCGATCTCGTTGCTGACGCCTCTGGTGTCGTCCGTGGGCAGGTTTTCGTTTGTAAGCGGATAATAGAATCCGGTAAGCGTGATCCCCTTCGCTTCTCCGCCTGCGGGGATCAGCGATACATATCTTCCGTACTGTTCGTCTTTTTTTATCTCCATGCGACCGCATGTGTAGCGCACGCGGTTTTGCTCATCCATGATCACCGCAGATACGCCCTGCTTTTCGAGCATGGGAAGAAGTGCCAGATTCCCGAGGGTATGGTCGAGTCTTCCTCCCGTTGCGCCGATAAGCGTCGCACCGGTGATGCCGCGCTTTGCAATCTCCTCGCAGGCCGCCTGCAGGTCGGTGAGATCCTTCTCCCGAGGAAGCCGTATGGTCTCACCGGAGAAAGCCTCCGCAGCCTTGTATTCGGCTCTTAACGAGTCGAAATCCCCGATCAGGATGTCCGGTGTCACCCGATAGGAAAAAAGCGTGTCATAGCCGCTGTCGCAGGCGCAGACAAGCAGTTCGTCACCGTGAAGGTCACGAAGGTCGTCCATCAGTCTGTAGAAAAAACTCTTGCTCACGGGACCGCCGCCCACGATCAGTGCATGCTTCTTCATCCTACTTGTCCTCATTC
>CAMOHF010000166.1 GCA_946614685.1 uncultured Clostridia bacterium
TATCAACAACAAGTTCCAGATTCTTGTCATCATCAACCAGACGGAAGTTCATAACCACGTCATTGATCAAAGAGACGCTCATATAGTCTTCTTCCTCAAGAAGCACTTTCTTTCTCTTACACTCCGTGTAGTCCTGGATATCTTCGATCTGATATGCGAGGCGGACACCGGCGTCCTTGATGGAGTAAGCTTCTTCACCTGCATCACGCTTGATCATCAGATCCGACATGCCGTTAACAACATTAACCGGCGTGCGGAGTTCATGAGAGATGTTGGAGAGAAAGTCCTCCATATCAGCCTCGTATGCTTCGATTTTGGAATCCTTTTCCTTGTCTGTTTCCTCATCTTCAATCCTGTCTCTGATTGCCTTTACACAGGACATGTAGATCATGAAAAGAAACACCACGTGCAAAATAATCCTTGAAATATTCAGCGAATCGATGGGTGTTGAATCATGCTTGATTGCAAGATATGTCTGGATAATCATGATCGCGATGTACTCAAAGAAAAAAATATGCAGCATGTAAACGCTATTGAGAAAAGAAAATGCAATGATTACCGTAGCCATGACAATGGCCGCATCAAAGAAACTGGTTTCATGCACACCGTGAAAAAATACTGTAAGAATTGCGTAGACAAAGTAATAATGAATTCTGATCGTATGCCCGGGTTTTCCGGAAATATGGGCAATCCACAAAAATACCGTTCCGATGATAACAAGAGGCGGAACCCAGAATTCCCAGTCAAGTAAAATGCTTTCGATTGTCAAACCGAAGCAGGCAATCGTAATAAGAAAAATGATGAATTGTTCGTTTTTGATCTGTCTTAATTCTTTCGTCATAGGTTTCTCACTCCGGCAAAATGAACTGCAATGCGTGCTCTACTCGAATGCCTCTGCTGTAGGAAGAAGCATTCCAATTCTCCATGATCCGATTCAAAATCTTCGGCATATCTTCTTCCGTAAGCTCCGGAAGGAAGACAAAGAATTGATTGCTTCGGTTCTGCATAATGATGTCGCTCTTTCGAAGCGTCTTCTGCAATGTCAGACCGAATTGCGCATAGATTTCCGAGAGGTTGCCGTGTGGCAGACGTTCGTATTCGGGAGAGAGGGAAAACAAAGCCTTCACCGCAGACCCGCCGTACATCTTGTTGAACCTTATAATAAATCTGTATACTGTAGCAAAGGATTCTCTGCCGAGCAAAAGTGCGCCTTCGCCGTCGTTTCTTTCTTCGACGATTCTTGTGATCCTGATAATCTCACGGTCAAGATCCGTTCCGTCGAAGACTTCATCGTCATCGCCCCTATGATAAACAGCACAACCGTGCTTGCCGTTTTGCTTAACGTGATAAAGCGCATTATCTGCCAGAGAAAACAGTGATTCATAATCTCTTCCGTGCTCCGGAATTGTCACCGCGCCGACAGATACGCCGAGCGGAATTCCGTGATCCGCTCCCATAAGACGTGCGGCAGCCTCCAAAAGATCGTCGTTAATCTTCTGCGTCAGGGTTTCTAATTCCTCGCTCCCCTTCGCTCCTGCGCGAAACATCATGAACTCATCTCCGCCGATTCTGGCCGGGACATCCTCTTCACCTGTATTCGCTCGAATGACGTCCGCAAACGCCATCAAGACACGATCTCCCATGTCGTGACCGAAGAGATCGTTCACCAATTTGAAACTGTCGAGATCAAGGATCATCAATGCGCCGGTTTCGTTCTTGCAACACTTTGCAACCCTTGATGTACCGCTTGCCTTATTTAAGAATCCTGTCAGTTTATCAAGACTTGCTTCCTCTGTCAGACTCTCAATGGTCTTACTGTTCTTGACCGTGTTTCTGATACGGCTCACCAAGACATCCTTGTCGAACGGTTTTTTGATAAAGTCAGATGCACCGATCTTCAAACTCCGCTGCTCGATGGAAGCATCAATCTCGCCTGTAAGGAAGATGACCGGTGTCTTGTTCCGTCCCGTCTTCTCCTCCAATTCACGGAGCGCATGATATGTCTCGAAGCCATCCATTTCAGGCATCAAAATATCAAGCAGGATCAAGTCCGGCGTATTCTTTTCCATATAGCGAAGAAGTTCCCGTCCCGACTTCATGCAGCTGACGCGCATGTTCTCCTCCGTCAGGAGCGTTCTTGCATTTGTAAGGCTTAAGACTTCGTCATCGACGATGACTACCCACTCGTTCATGCTCACATTTCTCCATTCTCTACAGACGATTGTTTTACGTCGAATATTTTGCTATTATACCGCAAATCAAGGTGTTTATCCATATCCATATTGGTGAAAGGGACGCCGGCATGTTACAGGGAATCTGCCGGACCCGCTTTCGCTAAGCACGGGCACCCCTAGCCTCACGATAGAAAAGAAGGTTGGGTGTCCGGCTCCTTTAGGTGCCTGACTCCCAACCTTCTTTGATTACTTGCTCGCGAAATCGATCTGCGCGATTTGGTTTGCTGTACCGTCCTCTGTCAGGTAGAAACCTGAACTGCGGATGGCTGCCTGTGTGGTGTGGCTCTCGGAGGAGCGATAGGCGAAATCGGTTGCGACACTGCCAAGGTAGATGGCGCCGACGCCGGCTTCCTTAAGTCCTACCATATGGTCCTCGCCACGATCGTTCCTGATCCAGACCTTCAGTTTGGAGAAGATCGGATCTGCTTCATCGATCCAGCCACTCTTATCCCTGTCGTATGCGGCAAGTTCCGCAAATCCATCGCCGGTCCTTGCTCCGAAAAGCTCCCTTCCGTCATCGATGGTTCCGTTGCTGTTCGCATCATAGACAAGATATCCCGATCCTTCGGCAAGCGAGAACAGTTCATCCTCACTTCCGTCCGCATCGAGATCAAACTTCCATGTTCTGTCACTGATTTCAATCGGTGCATCTGAGATCTTGATCACAAGCGGATCCGTCATGATCACCTCAACGGTCTCGGCACAAGCCTCATACCGTTCCTCATAGGACTTACTCATCTCCATTTGCATGGTAAATTCGATGGTTCGCCCGTCCTCAGTTTCGATCTGCCCGATCGTTTCAAATGTGACTTTTGATTCCTCCCGATAGCTTTCCGTCACGCGATCTTTTCTGGTCCAGCAACTGACTCTTCCTGAACCCGCGCTCACATCATAAAGCACGGAGGCATCATTTCCTGATGCAAGGTGTCCGCTTCCCGCTCTCGTTCCCAATATGGAGTCATAGTAGCCGAGAATTCCCTGCATGTTCCTGTAGATACCGAGATTCCCAAAGATCCTCTGACGCAACGTGAAAATGTACATCCGAAGTCTCATCATGAATTCCCGCATCTGATTCATCCGTTCCTGTTCGGAAACGGATTTAAGTTTGGTCGGCTTGGGTTGCTTGTCCTTCAGCCGTTCGTAGGTTTCCACCGGAAGCGGATGCTCCGGATCTTCTCCCTCGCCAAGCATCGGCAGGGATCTGTCTCTCTCGGTGGTCTCCTCCATCACACTGCGCTTGTGCGTATCATACGTTTGCTCAAATGAGTTGGCGTAGCAACGCATCTGATTGCCCCGTAAGTTGCACATCATGGTTTCCTCCGTGCGCGAGCGTGTGACCTCGCGTGCGGATTCTGCAGATAATTTGACTCTGCCGGCATTAATAATCATGCCATCCCTCCTTTGGTAAGGAGTACGCACGGCATGTCTACTCAATGGTCTCTCACCATAAATAATATCGGCAAAAAGTCGCGTTCCTATTAGATTTGCAGATACTCTTTAATTGCCGGCATTTCACGTTCCGCATCGTGATCCCCGAGCCAATAGAGGGCGCCGAGTTTCTCCATATCTCCTTCGAAGCGGGTGACTTC
>CAMOHF010000167.1 GCA_946614685.1 uncultured Clostridia bacterium
CCGCATCCGCTTCAGCAGCAAGAACCGGTGCAGCACCGCAGAGTACAGGAATTAAAATCCCTGATTTCTTAAAGCGTGGTTAATCCGTAAAACATTTAGTCAGATGGGGAGACCTCCCCATCTGATATTCATTTTGGGGGTTTATTTGTGAGGGGTTTTCATCTGAATCTGTGTGATATTCATGATCACATACTCTTTGGTGTGGATGACGGATCCGAGAATCGGGAGATGACGATTGAGATGCTTAAAAGCTATCATGACGAAGGCGTCCACACTATCATAGCAACACCGCACTACAATCCGGCAATCTGGCCGGTTGATCGCGAAGTTCTCCGGGAGAGGTTTGAAGAAGTGAAGCAGCTTTCCGAACTGGTGAGTCCGGATTTTTCGCTGCATCTCGGCTGCGAGGTGTTTCATCACAGAGAGGAGACGTTGGAAGATCTGAAGAATGACCGGATACTCACCATGGCTGACAGCCGGTATCTTCTGATCGAGTTTCCTTTTCACAGCACCCATGACAGGATAAGACGCGGCGTTACGGAGGCGATTCTTACCGGACACATTCCGATCCTGGCTCATGTCGAACGCTACGACTGTCTGCTTGAGGATGCGGATCGTATTCACGATTTAAGGTCGGAAGGCGCGCTGATCCAGGTGAACGCAGGCAGTGTGATGGGCATGTCGGGAAGCGATGTAAAGCGCTTCACGCACAATCTCCTTAAGTACAGATCCGTGGATTTTGTCGCCACGGACGCGCACAGGTCCACAGGCAGACGAACGCCGAAACTTCGGGAATGTGCCAATCTGATCGCTAAAAAGTTCGGAAGTGCATATGCGACAAGAATCTTTGTATATAACCCGCAGTGTGTGATCGACGATGTGGAGATCGACACGCTTTAGGGGATAAGGGATTGAACATGGAAGAAGAATACATTGACTTAAAAGAACTCTTTTTGGTCGTAATCGAATATTTCTGGACCATCGTCTTTGCTACGGTGATCGGTGCGTGTGGGATGTATCTGGCCAGCCAGACAGTGATGAGCAAGAAGTTTAATTCCACCACCAAGATATATGTTTTGAATCAGCAGGACGCCCAGATGCTTACCTATTCGGATCTGCAGACGGGATCCCAGCTTACCAAGGACTATGCGGATCTGGTAAAGAGCCGGACGGTGGCGAATCAGGTGATCGCAGACCTGGATCTAAGTAACAGCTACCCGGATATGAAAGGAATCACGCCCGAGCAGGTAGCAGGGATGATCACGGTGAATATCCAGCAGGACACCAGAATCCTGCAGATTACCGTGACGGATACCGACCCTGTACGAGCGCAGGCCATCGCCAATGCGGTTCGTGTGGCGGCGAGTACTCATATCTCAAAGGTTATGAATATCAAATCGGTCAATGTGATCGATTATGCCAATCTTCCCGATCATCCTTCAAAGCCCAGAACAATCCGGCTGGTTCTGATCGGCGCACTGATCGGTATGTTTCTTTCCGCGGGATCTGTCATCTTAAGACACATCCTGGACGATACGGTGAAGACACCGGATGACGTGGAAAAACACCTGGGACTCTCTGTTTTGGCATCGATCCCCTACGACGAGATCGTGGATACGCATGCGAAAAAGAGAAAAAAGAAACGGAAAGCTTAATTTATGGAAACAATCAACATCGGAAAATTAAGAAGACTCGGGTACAGTTCGATCGAGGCATACAAAGGACTTAGAACCAACATTCAGTTCTGCGGCAGAGACGTGAAAGCCATCGTCCTTACCAGCTGCGAACCCGACGAGGGAAAGTCCAGCATCTCCATCAACCTGGCCTGCACGATCGCTGATGACGGCAAGAAGGTACTGTTTGTGGATGCGGATATGCGCAAGTCCGTGCTTGCGGGGCGATACAGGATCAGCCGGGCGTTGAACGGCTTATCCTACTACCTTTCCGGCAGATATGATTTGGATGAGGTGATCTACGCTACCAATGTACCGAATCTGCATATGATCATGTCCGGACCGGTTCCGCCGAACCCGACGGAACTTTTAAACTCAGACGCCTTTCGGGATCTGATCGCCGAGGCAAAGACAAAGTATGATTACATCATCATCGACGCACCGCCGCTCGGTAGCGTGATCGATTCGGCCATCATCTCGGGAGAGGTGGACGGCGCCATCATGGTGATTGCCGCAGGCAAGATCAGCTACAAAACCGAGGTGAAGGTGAAGGGCCAGCTTGAAAAGACCGGCTGCAAGATCTTAGGCGTTGTACTGAATAAAGTACGGCTCGGCAGACACTCTTATTATGACAAGTACTACGGGAAGTATTACGGAAAGTACTACGGAAAGTATTACGGCAGATACGCAAAGGAAACAGGCAATCACAAATGACCATCAAACGAAGAATCAATGTATTATTATTCTTGATCATGTGCGGCTTGATCGGAGCGTGTTACTGGGTGAGATCCACAAAGGACAGGGTTGCACCGGTGATCACGGTTCCCGAGCGGGAAGTAACCTACACCGAAGGTGCCGGCACAGAAGTACTTTTGGCAGGCCTTTCGGCGACAGATGACAAAGACGGAGACTGTACGAAGGATATTCATGTATACGATATCTCCGCTATGGACGACGGAGAGCATGCATTGGTGATCTATGCCGTATACGACAAGGCGTACAACCTGGGCAAAGCGACCGAGACCGTCGATTACAGGAGCTCAGATGCACAGGAAACAGCAACCGCGGCGGACGCACAGATCATTCCCGTTACGCCGGATACGGAAGCGGATGTAACGACAGAGGCGGCTGCTACGGAAAAGAAGGTGGAAGAGGGTTATGACGACCCGCCCCTCATCTCTCACGGCGCACCGGTGATACGACTGAAAACACATGAGTTAAAACTTACGGTGGGAGAGGATTTCGATCCGATCACCATCGTCGAAAAGGTTGTGGATGACGATGATGAGGAAGACGACCTGATCGACGGCATGTATTTTGACGGTCGATTTGATATCGACAAAGCAGGTACTTATGAGGTATGGTATTATTGTGAGGATTCGGACGAGAATCTGAGCAATACCGCAAAGCTTCGAATTATCGTGGGTGATGAATCGAATCTTTCGGAATATGAATGATACGGGAGGTATTCCTATGCCTTTTATCAACGGAATCGGATATGTGGATGATATCATCCCGACAAATACAATCACAAAAACAGCTGCGCTGTCTCCGGAAACCTCCGTGCAGTTTCAGAATCTTCTCGAAGAAGAGAACGCACGACTTAACGGTGCCGGAAAGTCTTACGATCTTGCGGCGATCTACAAGGAAGCGGCGGAGACCTACGGCATCTCCGAGGATCTGCTAAAGGCGATCGGCTACGTGGAATCACGCTTCGATCCGAATGCCACATCGGGTGTCGGCGCTATGGGCATCATGCAGCTGATGCCGGACACTGCGGCCGGACTCGGTGTTACGGACGCATATGACCCCTACGAGAACATCATGGGAGCGGCCAAACTCTTAAAGGGACTTTCCGACATGTACGGCGGAGATATCTCGCTGATGGCGGCGGCATACAATGCGGGTTCCGGCAATGTGGCCAAGTACGGCGGTGTGCCTCCCTTTGAGGAGACGCAGAACTATGTTGCACAGATCAAGCGACTGCTTTCCGAGGGTGTCGAGCTTCCCGGCAACGTCAATTACAATGCGACACTTGCCTCCATGCAGGGGGCAGGGACAGAGATGTCCGACCTCATTGCTTTAATGAATGCGGACGCCAGAAAGAAGATGGCAT
>CAMOHF010000168.1 GCA_946614685.1 uncultured Clostridia bacterium
CTGAGTGCAGATTATAAGATTCTGATCCTGCGCTTCTGCATAAGTTCCTCCGTCAACAGAATAAACATTTTATATGATAGCAAAGTATAACCCACAACACACGCATCGTCAAACATGAAAACTCTTAATGGAATAAAGCATACACCCGTGCAAATGCTGATTTTCTTTACAAATCCACCCTAATCGTGTATAGTATATTTTGGTTTGTTGCGTGTAGCAATGGGGGTGCCGATGGCAAGAACAAAGCAAGATCCGCAGGAACTGAATTCGTCGGTCAACATCGTCAAGAAGCGCGGTGCGCGTACCATTTTCGCATTTTTGCTGCTTGCCTTGTTTTTCACTGCGGTCATTTCCATATTTAACGGGATTGTCAATCATTATGCCAAAAGAAGCATCCAGCAGGAGTCCGAGTGGAATTCCATCCTGCCGGCAGAAGAGTTTGAAAAGTATCTGATGACCGCAAGGGATTTCATCGTTGTAGCTGAGTACACAATCAGCGAACAGATCAGGAATAAATGTCCCGAAGAGGAGATCATGGATTACCTGATCAAGAAATCAAAGTACTCCAACGAATCCGGAATCACCGAGTCGAACGGCCTGTACGGTTATATCAACGGAAAGTATATGGACGGAATTGGCTGGAATCCGGGTGAGGATTTCGATGCAAAGACAAGACCCTGGTATCAGCAGGCCATTCAAAATCCGGGCAAGATCACGCTGATCAGTCCTTATTTGGACCGCTACAGCGGAGAGATGGTCATGACGGTGGCCATGTCTTTGGCGGACGGTGAAAGCGTGATCGCTGTGGACATGACAACGACCCGCGCACAGGAGATCATTGAGAGTGCACAGGATGAGCGACTGAGCGCTGAGGCTACGCGTATGATCATCGGTAACAACGGTGTCGTCGTAGCGCACACGGACAAGACCGAGATCGGTAGGAATTACAGAGAAGAAAAGGACACACTCGGTGGCCGCGTGATCGAGAAGGTCGATCAGACCAAAGACAACAGCTTTGAAATCACCTATCACGGGAATCATTATATCGCAAGCTATGTGACCTTCGATAACGGCTGGTACTGTATCGCTGTGGTAGAGGCGAAGGAAGTGTACCAACCGATCCGCGTGATGATCGCTGTCGGAATCGTTGCAGTGCTTATCACCTTTGTGATCTTCCTGATCATTACGATCCGCACGGAAATGCGGGATCGCACGGCTTTAAAACTACAGTCCATCCTCTCGTCATCGGCAGACATTTATATGTCGCTGTGCGAGCTTGATGTTATAAACAATACGGTAGAGGAGATCAAGAATGTCAATCCGGCCATTCATCAGGCCGTGATGAGCTGTGATCACAATATGAAAGAGATCTTCCTCGGTATTATGAAAGGGCTTCCGCCCAGTGATACCAAGGATGCTGCCGTAGCATTCACCGACCTGTCGACGATCGATGAACGTATGAAGGATACGGATATTGCCACGCTTGAGTATTTAAGCTATGGAGAAATCTGGGTCAGAGCGCGGTTTGTCGTATCCGCGAGAACAGCGGAGGGCAAGGTTGCCCGCGTACTGTGGATGCTTGAGAACATTGACGAAGAGCGCAAGAACCGAGAGCATCTGATCACACTGTCCGAACGGGCACTTGCGGCGAGTGAAGCAAAATCAGCATTCCTCTCCAATATGTCGCATGAGATCCGGACACCGATCAATTCCATCCTCGGTTTCAACGAGATGGTTTCAAGAGAGACCAGGGAGTCCAATGTCTTAGAGTACTCCAAGAATATCAGATCCGCAGGAGATACTTTGCTCGGGATCATCAACGATATTCTGGATTTTTCCAAGATCGAGTCCGGAAAACTCGAGTTGATCGAAGCAGATTATGACCTTGCGTCCCTGCTGAATGATTTAGTCAATATGACCCGTGCAAGGATCGGATCGAAGGACCTTCGATTGATCCTGCGGTTTGATCCGGATATGCCGGAGGGATTATACGGTGATGATGTAAGAATCAAGCAGATCATCACCAACATTCTGACCAATGCGGTCAAATATACGGAGAAGGGCAGTGTGACCTTCAGAGTAGGGCACGAGAAGATCGAAGGGGATCAGGATCACGTGAACCTAAAAGTCTCCGTGGAAGATACCGGAATCGGTATCAAACGAGAGGATCTCAGCAAGATTTTCTCGGAGTTCGAACGCGTGGATCAAAAGAAGACACGAAGTATCGAGGGCACCGGACTCGGTATGTCCATCACCCAGAGTCTTCTTTCCATGATGGGCAGCAAGCTTGAGGTTGAAAGTATCTACGGAGAGGGTTCCGTCTTTTCATTCACTCTTTTGCAAAAAGTCATCAACTGGGATCCGATCGGCGATTACGAACGGGCTTACGAAAAGTATGCCAAGAATCAGGAACGCTACAATGAACGCTTCCAGGCACCGGATGCCAGGGTACTCATTGTGGATGATACACAGATGAATCTGGTGGTTTTTGCCGGACTTCTGAAGAAGACCGGCGTCAAGATCGATACGGCCCTTTCCGGCGACGAAGGTATCCGCATGGCCAAGATGCGCAGGTACGATATGATCTTCCTTGATCATATGATGCCGTCCAAGGACGGTATCGAAACTCTGCAGGAGATGCGCAGGCTGGGTGCGGTTGATCCGGAAACACCGGTGATCTGTCTTACGGCGAATGCCATCTCGGGCGCGAAGGAGTTTTATCTTGAGGCGGGATTCACCGATTATCTGTCCAAGCCTATCGATCCGAAGGCTTTGGAGGAGATGATGTATGAATATCTTCCGAAGCACAAGATCACAAGCGAAGGAAAAGATGAGAGCAGCCGGTCGGAGCAGGAGCTTCCCGGAGAACTGTTCCATATTCTGGAACTTGATGTGGCGTCGGGGGTTGCGACCCTCGGATCCGAAGACCTCTACCGAAAGGTGCTTCGCGGATTTCCTGAGACCATTGATTCGATCATTACATCGATCAAGGCCTATCGCGAGGAGGACCAGTATGAGGATGTGCTTGCCGGTATCAGTTCCGTCATTGATGTGGCTGATACGATCGGTGCGACATGGATCGGAAAAAAAGCAAGGGAACTCGAGGCGGCCGGTGATGCCGGCGATAAGGAACAGGTTTATACGGGTCTTACGGAACTCCTGAGTCGCTGCAGGGAACTGCGGGACAAGGTTGTGGGACTCGATGATAAATAAGGACACTAGAAATGGAGGAATTCACATGGTACAGGCAGTAGTAGGGGCCAATTGGGGCGATGAAGGCAAAGGCAAGATCACGGATATGCTGGCAGAGAAGGCGGACATTATCGTACGTTTTCAGGGAGGTGCCAACGCAGGTCATACGATCGTAAACGATTACGGAAAATTTGCGCTTCATACCTTACCTTCCGGCGTATTTTATGATCATACCACCAGTATCATCGGTAACGGTGTGGCATTAAATATCCCGATTCTTTTTAAGGAGATCAAGTCCATTACGGATCAGGGCGTTCCGGCTCCGAAGATCCTTGTTTCGGATCGCGCACAGATCGTAATGCCGTATCATATCCTGTTTGATCAGTACGAGGAGGAGCGTCTCGGCGGAAAGTCCTTCGGTTCCACAAAGTCAGGTATCGCACCCTTCTACTCGGATAAATACGCCAAGATCGGTTTTCAGGTAAGCGAGCTCTTTGATGAGGAGCTTCTGAAGGAGAAGATTGATCGCGTGCTTGTAACCAAGAATATCATCCTTGAGAATCTCTATAAGAAGCCGGCCATCGATGCAGGC
>CAMOHF010000169.1 GCA_946614685.1 uncultured Clostridia bacterium
GAGTATATCGTCTCCAGGGTGTTGAGATCAACGACAAGCACATCGAAGTGATCGTTCGCCAGATGCTCAAGAAGATCCGTGTGGAGAAGAGCGGAGATACCGATTATCTTCCCGGTACACTTGTTGATGCACTTGACTTTGAGGAGATCAATGAGCAGCTTGAGGCAGAGGGCAAGGAACTTGCAGAGGGTACACAGGTAATGCTCGGTATCACCAAGGCATCCCTTGCTACAAACTCCTTCCTGTCCGCAGCTTCCTTCCAGGAGACCACCAAGGTCCTCACGGAAGCAGCGATCAAGGGCAAGGTCGATCCGTTGATCGGTCTCAAGGAGAACGTACTTCTCGGAAAGCTCATCCCTGCAGGTACAGGTATGAAGCGTTACAGAAGCGTGCAGCTTGACTCAGGTCTCAACGATTTAGAGATCCCTGAGGATGCAGTTACCGTAACTGACGCAGAAACACCCGCTGAGAAAGCAACCGACGCAGAGTAAATTCTGACAAGACACATAGAAAGCACCCGACCCGTTACGGGCCGGGTGCTTTTTTGTATTAGCGACCATGTACGGTTCCGAAGCGCGAGGGATGATCTATAGCGCACAAAATGGTTTGTGCGCGGTGATCGTCCCGGGAGCGGAGGAACGGAATGCCAGACCTGATGCCGCAACAGAGGGTTGGTGATTTTGTTCATTTTTTGTACACAATTCCCTGTGATTGTGGTATAATTACTCCACCACATTAGTGTGAGGTATTGAGGATGGGATTGGATAGGAGAAGATTCGCGATCTATGTCGGAGACGCGAATGAGGGGTATCAAAATCGCTTTATCTGCGGATTTCTGAAACAGGCATTTGGTGACAACACGGATGTCTGTGTTTTCTCTATGTATCGAAAGTACCAGGACACGGAAGTAAGAGAGCAGGCGGATGCCAATATCTTTCAATTGGCGAATCCGGATCTTTTTGATGCGATCATAATCCTGAAGGACAGTATCCAGACGGCCGGCGTTGCCGAGGTGATCGAGGAGAAACTTCATGAGTCCTACAAGAAACCCGTTGTTGTGATCGAGCGAGAGAGCGCTTATTATCCGAGCATTTGCACGGATGGATATGCACTGATGGTTGCGACCGTGAACCACATGATCGAAGTGCATGGATATAAAGATATCGCTTTCCTGACCGGAAAGCGCTGGCATAAGCATGCGCAGATGCGTATGAAGGCTTACCGTGAGGCGATGAAGGCGCACGGACTACCCGTGAAAGAAAAGAGGATCTATTTCGGAGATTTCTGGTATACCAGCGGTGAGCAGTGCGTGATCGAGATGCTCGAAAGCGGAGATCCGCTTCCCGAAGCGATCATATGCGCAAACGACGCTATGGCCATCGGACTCTGCGACGCCCTGACAAAGCGGGGTTACAGAGTGCCCGAGGATATTGCTGTGGCGGGATATGATTCGACGGACGAGGGTGCGGACAGCCCCAAGGCACTGACCTCTGCGCTTGTACCCGCCTTTGAGTGCGGTGAGTACGCAGCAAAGTATGTCGATGCGTTGATCAGAGGAGAGCAAATGCAGCCGTTCTCCATCGAGCCGAAGCTCTTTATCGGTGAGACTTGCGGATGCGAACTTCCCGCTGAACTTGTAAAGCGAGGATGCAGACCCAAATGGAGCACCGATGTCTCCGAGGAAGGATTCCTCTCCGTGAATAACACTATGTCCGAGGATCTGCTTGCACAAAATGAACTGTCTGATTATTTGCAGGCAGTATACTCTTATGCGTACCAGCTGAGAGCGGATACATTTCAACTGATGATCAATTCTCCCTGGCTGCAGATGGCGTCCCGCCCGGATCTCCATTGCGTGAACAAGGGATACTCACCGAAGATGCTGCACGCCATGCGTTACAATCGCGATGGACAGGACAGCTTTGTGGGCACGGACCGGATGTTTGACACCGCGTCTATGCTTCCGGATCTTTCCGAACCTTCAGAGAAGCCGAGAGCCTTCTTCTTCACACCTGTGTTCTGCGAGGCGGAGTGCTTCGGTTATGCGGTGGTCGGCTACGGCGACTCCGTGCGGACCTACGACGAGATCTACCGTATGTGGGTGAACACGGTGGCAAGAGGTTTCGAGAGTCTCCGAAAGACCGTGGCCTTAAGACAGCTTCTGGTAAGATACGGAGCGGGCAAGGGCCTGCGTGCAAATGCGGAAGTCGGTGCGATCGAGAAACTCGGACCGGAAGAGAAAAAGACGCTTGAACTGGTTGATCGGATCCTCGATGAGAATCTGCTCACGTACCATTTCCAGCCGATCGTAAAAGCTACGGACGGCGAGATCTACTCCTACGAGGCGCTGATGCGCTCCGGTACGGAGGAAGTGGTGAGTCCGCTCACCATCATTAAGTACGCCAACATGCTCGGACGTCTGCCCGACGTGGAGAGAGCTACATTTGTGAATGTCTTCAAGATCATCGACGAGGGTAAGTCGAGACCTGAGGGCAAGAAAATCTTCATCAACAGTATCCCGGGCGTCAAGATGGCGAACGACGACACCTCGAGGATCGAGATCCTTCTTGAGAAGAATTCCGACACTACGGTTGTGGAATTCACCGAGGAGTCCCAGTTAGAGGATGAGGATCTCGACAGACTTCAGAATTTCTTCGGCAGACTCAAACTTGAGACTGCGCTTGATGATTACGGAACAGGTTACTCCAATATCAACAACCTGCTCCGCTATATGCCGAACTACGTAAAGATCGACAGGTCCCTGCTCTCCAACATCCAGGATGATGTACAAAAGCAGCACTTCGTCCGTGAGATCGTGGGATTCTGTCACGACAACCGCATCATGGCGCTTGCCGAAGGCGTTGAGACGACAGAGGAGCTTCGCACGGTGATCAATTTAGGCGTGGATCTGATCCAGGGCTACTACACCGGGCGCCCCGCACCTATGATGATCCCGAGGATCGATGACCGCGTGAAGGAGGAGATCATCGCCTTCAGGAACGAGCGTGAAGCGGGTGTTGTAAAGCGCGTATACGAGGCGGGCAAGACCAATCGTATCTTCCTCAATACGCTCATGAAGGACGGCTGCACCGAGATCATGATCGGTGGAGAGAACATGGTATACAGAGACATCTCCATCATCGGTATGGTGAATGTTGAATCCAACATCAGGATTCATATAAAGTCCGGCTACGAAGGACAGATCATGCTTGAGAATGTCTCGTTAATCGGAACCTCCGACAGACCATGTATCGATTTGGAGCCCGGTGCTGATGTGACACTGGTTTTCCACGGAGATAACAAATTCAAACAGGGCGGTATCCGTGTGCCCGAGGGAGCGACGCTTATTACGGAGGGCGAGGGTAATCTTCGCCTCCTGCTTCAGGAAGGGTTCTTCTACGGTATCGGCAACGATATCCATCACAGGAACGGACATATCGTCTTCCATCAGGACGGACGTATCAAGATCGATGCGAACGGCAAGGTCGGTATCGGTATCGGATCCGGCCTCGGAGGAAAGATCGAGATCCAGAAGGGCCAGTATCATATCGAGTGTAACGCGGAATCCGGCGTCGGTATCGGTGCATTTACCGGACCGGTCAGATTGTCGATCTGCGACTGTTGGCTGGAATCCAATATGACGGTCACCAAGGGTGTATGTATTGGCTGCCTTGAAGGCGGTGCGGATATCTTTATCGAGAGAGCAACGGTACGCTGCTACGGCGGCGCCACAGAGTTTGTCGGTATCGGTACGCTGTCCGGCGGGGAAGCGAAG
>CAMOHF010000170.1 GCA_946614685.1 uncultured Clostridia bacterium
AAGAAAGAGAGACATGCACGAGGTATCTGAAAGAGAATAGATTAGACCAACAAATCCCAGTTTTCCGGGATGTCGACATATCGGAGTTTGAGGTCGGATGATATGAAGTGTGAATTATTAGCAGAACAAAATCTTGTGCTGATGTTTGACTTTATTGATGATGAGAACACGAAATACAATGAGGCTGTGCTGAAGGCGTTTTTGAACGAAAAGAACGCATACGGTTATATCGCTGTAGACAACGGAAAAGCGATCGGATTTGCTTACGGCTATGTTCTTAATGAGCCAAACGGACAAAAAGTATACTATCTGCACGCAATTGACGTGATGGAAGGATGGCAGAATCAAGGTTACGGAACGGAACTTGTCCGGTTTATTCATGAACATTCTAAAACCTTGGGTTGCCGCAAAATGTTTCTGCTTACTTATAAACATAATACTTCCGCCTGCAGATGCTACGAGAAAGCGGGAGGGATCTGCAACACCGCTGCCGATGATATTGTGTTTGCGTTCAAGTAATGCGCGCCCGACAAATTCGGATTTGCCAAGATACCCGACAACAAGAAATCCCGGAAGATACGGAGACAGCAAGGATGAAAACAAAGAGGAAAAAGTTCATTCTGATAATCACCGCAATACTTATGCTTGCGGCAGCCGCTGTGTATTTCTTTCAGTTCAATCAGTACGGTTATCTGATGACGGTTCCTTACAGGTCTGCTTTCACGGAAATCGCCGATCACGTTTACATCAACAAAAACGGTAAACTGGATCAACAGGAGATTCTTGACCTGATCGAACAAGCTAAGGGACGTGTCAGGGCATTCTTCGGAGATTTGCGCTTTCAGGACGATACGGTCTTCATTTTCTGTGACGATAAGAATCGGACGAAGAAGCTCGGTGAAGATCATGCCACAGTCAGCTTCTCTTTTCCTTCCGAGAAGCACTATATCTGTATATCGGACGAGTATCTCGATCTCGACATTCTAGCCCATGAGATCACTCATGCGGAACTGCGAGCGCGGCTCACAGCCAAAGCACAGCATGGGATTCCGATATGGTTCGATGAAGGGCTTGCTTTACAGAACGACTACCGTGAGAGATACAGCGAAGAACAATGGACTGCGCAGACTGATCACGGGAAAAATATTGTCGCCCTTGAAGATATGGACACCCCATCGGAGTTTTACGCAGGGGAAGCGGAGGACAGGCGTTTCCGCTACCTAAACGCAAAGCACGAACTTACTTTGTGGATGGATGCCTACGGACAGCAGGGTTTATTGGAGTTGCTTGAAAAGCTCAATGACGGGGTGGATTTTCATACTGCTTATCTAAGATAGGAAAATGTGATCACTGCAGTTGATCAGGCTGCCCTTGTCTTACGATATGGTTTATTCAACGCACCGCAGACAATAGATATAGAGCATAGAGAGGATTCGATTCGTGTTTTACGCATCTGAAATGCAGCCTGCCACAGTTTACTTTCCACCGGAGTACGCGGATTTCCTGTCGAAGAATCGCCATTGGCAGGGCATTCCCTCGATAGAGAGAACAGAAAGAGGCCGTCTGTTCAGCGTGTTCTATTCCGGCGGGAAGACAGAAGAAAACGGGAACTTCATCGCGCTGTTGATGAGTGACGACGATGGCCATACATGGCTGGACCCCGTAATGGCGATCCAACATAGGGATATCAGCGCTATGCGCGTGTTCGATCCCAACGTATGGCTGGACCCTCTCGGACGGCTGTGGATCACTTACGCGCAGTCCCATAACTTTTTTGACGGGCGTGACGGTGTATGGGCTGTGGTCATCGACAATCCTGATGACGCGCCCAAGATGTGGAAGATATCGCCGCCCCGCCGCATAGCGAATGGTGTCATGATGTGCAAGCCGACCATCCTGTTCGATGGGACATGGCTTTTCCCGTGTGCGGTCTGGGCCTGTGTGGAATCAGAAGAAAAGCACCCGGAAGTGGACCATGAACGTCTGTCCAACGTATATGTGTCCATCGACAATGGTGAAACCTTCTCCTGGCGCGGCGGCGCTGACGTACCCAACCGCTCTTGTGACGAACATATGGTTGTCGAGCGACGTGACGGATCGCTTTGGATGCTCGTACGTCGATATGACGGTATCGGCCAGGCCTTTTCCTATGACAAAGGCTTTACGTGGTGGCAGGCAGGCCATTCGGGTATTACGGGGCCAGGTTCCCGCTTTTTTATCAGGCGGCTTCGGTCCGGCAATCTGCTACTGGTTAATCATGTGGATTTCCGTGGGCGCAACAACTTAATGGCAAAGCTCTCCTTTGATGATGGCAAGACATGGACGGGTGGACTTATGCTCGATGACCGGGATGATGTATCTTACCCGGACGGAACACAGTCGTCAGAAGGTCTGATCTACGTGACTTATGACCGAGAACGTTATAAGGCGAGGGAAATCCTCTTGGCAGTGTTTACGGAGCAGGATATTCTCGCCGGGAAGCCAACCAGCTCGAATTCCAGGCTTAGGCAGCTTGTAAGCCGGGCCAGCGGCTCCATCGAATCAAGGTGAGTGCTCGCAGAATTCATAGTTTGGGGCGTTTCGGAGTATCCTGATGCTTAGAGACGCATTTGCCTGTATTCTTTGTAAACAGGTAGTGATTAAAAGAAGATAGCTAGCGCTGCAAGCAAAACGAAAAAATCATAAAGATACAGTGTCGCAAAGAATGCGGCACTTTTATTATGGCTGCGAAGGAGGTGAGCCCCATGATCTGCATCTATCCACCCGACTGTACGGATTTCAGCGACAACGGTCTGGGTACACTGATGCCCATGTCCTGCTCGGTTACTGAAACCCTTAACGGTGAGTATGAGGTCACTCTGGAGCACCCGATCGATGCCGCAGGCAAATGGACGCGTTTCGTGGAAGGCTGTATCCTCCGCGTGCCGGTGCCTCGAGGTTTGACCCCGTACGTGAAACTGGCCGATCAGACCATTACCCACGACACCTCCACGCGCGGTGTGTGGCGAACGGTTAGTCGGACAAGTATCCGCATCATCTCCGGCAACGGTAAAATCATCGGCACCGTCGATGCCGGGGTGAAGATCGCGGTCGATCACAGCGAGTATTTCACCACCTTCAAACATAAGACTGATGCTACAAAGGATTATAACAAAAGGTATAGTTCCTACCCGACGGACAGCGTTCCGGAGAACTATACGCGCACCGTCGCCATCTGGCACCACATCATCCCGCCAACCGGTTTGGCAGGCTGGGTGCCCGGATACTCCTGTTCAAATGTATATCACTCTGAAGAGATAGAGACCATCGTTCACGAAGTAGTCGAGAGCAAACAACTCCGGGAGCAGCCGTTCCGGATATACAGGGTCGTGCCGGAATTAAACAAGATCACCGTTTATGCCCGACATATCTTTTATGACCTTTTGGACAACTTCATAAAGACTTATGCGCAAGGGCCGGACGATCGCGGCGCGGAAGTGGTCAAAGGCATTGGCGCAGCCTGTGAGACGGAGACGGATTTCAGGTTCTATTCCGACCTGACCTCTACCGTGGATGAATTCTCCGTCGAGCATACCAATCCCATAGATGCTTACCTCGGTGACGAGGGCGTCATAGCCACTTTCGGCGGGGAGCTCGCCCGGGACTGGTACGATGTGTATATCGTTCAGCGCGTGGGCGAAGATACCGACATCGAGATCCGCGAAGGCAAGAACCTGAAGAGCGTATCCTACGATGTGGATACCACCAACGTGATCACCCGCATCG
>CAMOHF010000171.1 GCA_946614685.1 uncultured Clostridia bacterium
AAGTTCCATAACGATCTGCATAACCTGCTCCTGGTAGACGATGCATCCGTAGGTGGGCGCCAGGATCTTCTCAAGTTCCGGCGTGTCATAGGTTACCTCATCCGGATGCTCCTTGCCCTTGATGTAGTTCGGTATAAAATCCATCGGGCCGGGACGGTAAAGTGAGATTCCCGCGATCACATCCTCAAGACAGCCGGGACGCAGTTCCTTCATGAAGCTCTTCATGCCGGCGCTTTCAAGCTGGAAGACGCCTTCCGTCTTTCCCGCCGAAATCATATCGTAAACCGCCGGGTCCTCGGTGTTTAAGTTTAGGATATCGATCTTCTCTCCGGTATCCTCCTCGATCAGGGAAAGCGCATCCTTGATCACCGAAAGGTTTCGAAGTCCGAGGAAGTCCATCTTCAAAAGACCGAGTTCCTCGATCGTTGTCATATTGTACTGGGTTGTGACCACCGGATCGCTGCCTCTCGAAAGCGGCACATACTCCTCGATAGGCTCCCGTCCGATCACCACGCCCGCTGCGTGGATCGATACATGTCTCGGAAGTCCCTCCAGCTTGATGGACATATCCACCAGGTGCTTGATCTCCGCATCGCTCTCATAAAGCGCTTTGAAATCCTTGTTGGTGGCAAGTGCAAGCGGGATTGTCATATGCAGATCCGCAGGTACGGCCTTCGCCACCTTGTCACAGAGTCCGTAGGGAAGATTTAGGGCGCGTCCCACATCACGGATGACCATCTTCGCTGCCATGGTTCCGAAGGTAACGATCTGGACCACCTGATCCTTACCATACTTCTCCGTAACATAGTCGATGACCTTCTGCCTGCCCTCGGGCATAAAGTCAACGTCGATATCGGGCATGGATACTCGCTCGGGATTTAGGAAACGTTCAAAGATCAGTCCGTAGCGGATCGGATCGATATCCGTGATGCCGAGCACGTAAGACACGATACTTCCCGCCGCCGATCCTCTTCCGGGGCCCACGGCAATATCGTGACTCTTGGCATAGTGAATAAAATCCCATACGATCAGGAAATAATCCACATAGCCCATATTCTTAATGGTGTTAAGCTCATAGGAAAGCCTGTCCGAAAGTTCCGAAGTTACCTCACCGTAACGGTCGGCAAGCCCCTTCTCGCAGAGCATGGTAAGGTATGAATATGCATCATACCCCTCCGGCACGTCGTAGGCCGGCACCTTCTGCTCACCGAAGACAATCTCGACATTGCACATGTCCGCAATCTTTCCGGTGTTTTCTATCGCTTCCTTTGCATAGGGGAAAAGTGCCTCCATCTCTTCGGGAGACTTCAGATAATACTGACCGCCCTCGTAACGCATACGATCGGGGTCGGATACATTTTTGCCTGTCTGAATGCAAAGAAGGATGTCATGTGCATCGGCATCCTCCGCATAGATATAATGAGAGTCGTTGGTACAGACGATGGGAATCCCCGTCTCCTGATGCAGGCGCATAATGCCCTGGTTCACCAGTCGCTGTTCGGGGATACCGTGATCCTGCATCTCCAGATAGTAATGATCCTCTCCGAAGATCGCAAGGTGTCGGAGCGCCGCTTCCTTCGCTCCTGCATAGTCGTTCTCCCGAAGTCTTGTGGCCACCTCTCCCGCAAGACATGCGGAAAGTGCGATCACACCCTCGTGATAGGTCTTAAGGACCTCCATATCCACGCGGGGCTTATAGTAGTAACCTTCGGTAAATCCTCTGGTGACAATCTTGGAAAGGTTTGCGTATCCGGTGTTATTCTCGGCAAGTAGCACCAGGTGATAGTAACGGTTCTCTCCCTTCGAAAGTTCCTTGTCGAAGCGTGATCCGGGCGCCACATAGATCTCACAGCCGATGATGGGCTTGATGCCCTCCTTCCGGCAGGCCTTGTAAAAATCAATGGCACCATACATCACACCGTGATCCGTGATGGCCAGCGCATCCATCGAGAGCTCCTTCGCCCGCGCAACGAGTTCCGGGATCTTCGCCGATCCGTCCAGCAAACTGTATTCGGTATGTACATGAAGATGTGTAAAGCCCATGATCTTCTCTATTCCTCACAAGATTTTTGATCGTTCCAGGTATCTACCGCACGAAGTACAAACGGAAGATACTTTTTGAACCACTGCCTCCGCATCGGGATCACCTCATGGTTTCTGATGTAGGCAAAGGTTTTCTCCTCGCCTTCCTCTGCAAGCATGGTCAGGTACTTCTCGAGAAGCGCTTTGCTCTCCTCGTGGAGAAGCTTACCCGCGCGTCCTCTCTGATAATACGCAAGCGGCTGTGTCTGATTATAGTTTTCACCGTTATATACCTTGCAGGCGGCGATGCGGTCGCAGAACATCTCGATCACATAGCGTTTCGGCATCCTGCATCCCACGAGCCCCTTGGACTTATCGACGGAGTAATCGATCCAGTACTCGAGGTGATGCTTGTTTCTGCCCTTGTGATGCAGCCAGGAGGAAGTATACCCCTTGTCCTCTCGCTCCGCATCGTTCGGGCTGCGGTTTCCCTGATAATACTTGGCACCCATGGAAAACTCCGTCCAAGAATACTTGGACAGATCATGCATGATGCCCTGATAGTAAAGTCCCACCGCAAAACAATGCCTAAGGACCGCCATTCTATGCTGATTGATCGTCTGAAGATGCTTTTGCCACTTCATCATATCTTCTCTTACTCCTTTGTAAATCTGTCTTTTAAGCCGTCCGTCATCCGTATGGTCCCGTCGTGTTCCACGAAGCACGCCTCGCATCCGTAGGCCGCAAGTATGTCCATGCTCTTTTCTCTTCCGAGAACAAAGCATGCGGTAGAGAGCGCATCCGAAAGGATCCCCGTCGGTGCAAACACAGTTACCGAAGCAAGGTCCCCGCTTACGGGAGCGCCCGTACTTCTGTCCATAATGTGATGATAGGTTTTGCCCTCAAAGGTGATCCGTTTTTCATAATCCCCGGAGGTTGAACAAAAGACCGATCCCTCGGCAAATGTAAAGTAACCGAGCATATCCTCTCTTCCGCCCTCGGGATTGCGAAGCCCGATCTTAAAAGCGCTTCCGTCAGGCTTTCTTCCGTAGAACAATGTACTGCTGCCGCAATCAACCACGCAGGCGGGAGGCTTAGTCTCATCGAGAATGTCCTTCGCAATGTCAAGGGCGTACCCCTTTCCGCTTGCGGAAAGATCGATCACCATATCCGGTCGATCGATGGTAATCGTGCCGTTCCCTGTCTTTACGTGCTCATAACCGACATGCGAAAGCGCTGCGTCAATCTCTTCCCGCGCGGGCGGCGCAAAATCCGTAGACGTCGCATCTTCGATCCCCCAGCAGTCCGCCAAAGGCGCAATGGTAAAGTCAAGTGCTCCCTGCGTCATCCTGCATACATCAAGCGTTTCGGATATCGCATCCGAAAGCGTTGCGGATACGGGATACGGTTCGCCGGGCTTGTAATCGGAGTTTAACGCGGCAAGTTCCGAAGAAGGCTCGTACCTGGAGATCACGTTCTTCTCGAGCTCCCTGAATTCGTTAAGCACCTGCTCCGTAACCTCACCCGCCAGATTACCTTTATCTTCATCGTAGACGGTTACGGATACCGACGTATCAAGCACAAATACCCTGGCGGTAAATGCATGTTCAGGAAGTTCCTGTACGTCTCTTCCGAATCTCCTGTACAAGGCAATCAGAAGTATACAGACTGCCGCCATGCAAACTGCTGCCGCAATTCTCCTTCTCATGATGTCTTCTTGC
>CAMOHF010000172.1 GCA_946614685.1 uncultured Clostridia bacterium
AACACCTCCACGTCACGGTTATAATTCACAACCGTCTCACCGTATGCTTCGAGGTGGAAGGGATCGATCATATTCACGTCGTTTAAGTCTGCGGTAGCCGCCTCATAGGCAAGGTTTACCGGATGTGACAGGGGAAGGTTCCAGATGGGGAAGGTTTCAAATTTCGCATAACCTGCGGTAACTCCTCGCTTCTGCTCATGATAAAGCTGGGACAGGCAGGTGGCCATCTTTCCGCTTCCCGGTCCGGGGGCCGTCACAACCACCAGCGGTCTTGTTGTCTCGATATAATCGTTTCTTCCGAATCCCTCATCGCTTACGATGAAGGGGATGTTGGACGGATAGCCCTCGATCTTGTAGTGTCTGTACACCTTAAGTCCGAGTGCCTTAAGTTTCTTCTCGTAGGCAAGCACCGGTGCCGTCTCGGAAAACTGTGTCAGCACCACGGATCCTACCATCAAACCGTTGTTGGTAAATGCATCGATCAGGCGAAGCACATCGATATCATATGTGATACCGATATCGCCTCTCACCTTGTTCTTCTCAATATCTCCGGCCTTGATGGCAATGACGATCTCTGTCTTATCTTTAAGCTGCTTCAGCATTGTGATCTTGGAATCCGGGTGGAATCCGGGCAATACACGTGATGCGTGATAATCATCAAAAAGCTTACCGCCGAACTCCAGGTACAGCTTGCCGCCGAACTGGCTGATACGCTCCATAATATGCTCTGACTGCATGGACAGGTATTTTTCATTATCAAAACCTAGTTTCATATTGTGTATCCTTTCTCTCATTGACAACGGCACCCTCCTTTCGGAAGATGCCGATTTTGCGCGATGCTTTTTATTTTCCTGTCTTCTTCTTCCAAACGGAGATGGAAAGCGGCGGTACAGTTACCGAAATGTAGTGCTCCTGTCCGTCACATTCCGCTTTTTTCGCTTGTTTTGCTGTTTTGTTGTTCCGACCCTCGCCGCCGAATTTGGCGTTGTCCGAGGAGAAGATCTCCTGCCATCTTCCGCCCGCCGGAACACCGAGCTTATACGCCTTGTGTTCAACCGGTGTGAAGTTGCAGATGATCGCCAAACTGTCGCCGGGCTTTTCGCCGTGTCGAATAAACGAAAGCAGGCTCTTGTTCGCATTGTTGCAGTTGATCCACTCAAAGCCCTCGGGCTGGGAATCAAGCTGATATAACGCAGGCTCGGAAGAATAAAGCTTATTCAACTCCTTCACATAGCTCTGGATATAGACATGTGCATCAAACTCGAAGAGGGACCAGTCTACCTCGGAGTTTTCGTTGAACTCCTTGAACTGTGCGATCTCCTGTCCCATAAAGAGCAATTTCTTACCGGGATGTGTCATCATATAACCGAAGGCCACGCGGAGATTGGAGAACTTGTCTTCATATCCGCCGGGCATCTTGGTGATCATGGAACCCTTTTCATGTACGACCTCATCATGTGAAAGCACGAGGATGAACTTCTCACTGTATGCATATACCATACTGAAGGTCAGATCGTTGTGATGATACTTACGATACAAAGGATCGAGCTGCATATAACGAAGGAAATCATTCATCCAGCCCATATTCCACTTGAAGTCAAATCCGAGTCCACCCTCTTCCACGGGGAAGGTGATCATCGGCCATGCGGTAGACTCCTCAGCAATCATCAGGACACCCGGATACATGTCATGCATCTTCTTGTTCAGTGTCTTGATGAACTCTACGGCGTCAAGGTTCTCGTTGCCACCGTTCTTGTTCGGAAGCCACTCGCCGTCGCCTCTGCCGTAATCGAGATACAGCATGGATGCCACCGCATCCATACGGATACCATCGACATGGTACTTATCTGCCCAGTAAAGTGCGTTCGATATCAGGAAGTTCTTGACTTCGTTTCGACTGTAGTTGTAAATGTAGGTGCCCCAGTGCGGATGCTCGCCGCGTCTCGGGTCCTCATGCTCATACAGGGCCGTGCCGTCAAATCTTCCGAGGCCGTTCTCGTCCTTCGGAAAATGTGCAGGCACCCAATCCATGATGATACCGATGCCCTTGCTGTGCATGTAATCCATGAAATACATGAAGTCTGTGGGCGATCCGTATCTGGATGTCGGTGCGTAATAACCCGTTACCTGATATCCCCATGAGGGATCGTAAGGGTGCTCCATGATGGGCATCAGCTCGATATAATTATATCCCATAGACAGAACATATTCTGCCAGCTTGGGAGCGATCTCTTTGTAGGTATAGAACTCTCTTCCGTCCTCGGGACGCTTCCAGGAGCCTAAGTGTACCTCGTAGATGTTCATGGGAGATTTTGCCGCATCGCGATTCTTTCTCTCCTCCATCCACTTGTCATCCTTCCACTTGTAGGTAAGGTCTGCAACGCGGGATGCATTGGCGGGACGAAGTTCGGACGAAAAGGCATAGGGATCGGACTTCATGAAGACCTTGCCGGACTTGGCTGCGATCTCATACTTGTAAATCTGTCCCACGTACTTGCCGGGAATAAAGAGTTCGAAAACTCCGGAATAATCGATCTTACGCATCGGATGACGCGTGCCGTCCCACTGATTGAAATCTCCGACTACGGAAACTCGCTCAGCATTCGGAGCCCAGACTGCGAAGGATACACCCTCGACGCCATCCACCTTCATCGGATGCGCGCCCATCTTCTCATAAATCTTGTCGTGCTCGCCCTCATTGAACAGACTGATGTCAATGGGATCGAATACAGGCTCGAAATTGTAGGGATCGATATAAGTAAGCTCCTTACCATCGATGAATTTTACGGAGAGCTTGTAGTCAAAACGTTTTTTATCTTTAATCCTGACGGAGAAAAAACCGGGAACCCGATCAGCGACTAAGGTGTGACGCTTCTTGGTTGCCGTATCGATTGCGGTAACAGCCTTCGCTCTCGGCACATAGGCGTTGATAAATACATCGTCCAGACACTCATGCATACCGAGGATGTGATGCGGATTGTTATGGATTCCGCGCACAAGAGCCTCTACCTCCATCCAGTTGATTGCAAAGATTTCTTTTTTCGGCATATGTGTCCCTCTATCTTTCGATCTGATGTATAAAAAGGCCGCTTCGAAGTTTTGGCTCAAACCATGTGGATTTCGGAGGCATCAGGAGTCCTGCGTCAGCCACATCAAAAAGCTCCTCAATAGAGGTCGGATACATGGAAAAAGCCAGTTTCATGTCAGTTGTGGCACGCTTTTCTAACTCGGAAAGACCGCGGATCCCACCAACGAAATCAATCCTGCTGTCCGTCCGGGGATCAGCAATACCGAGAATGGGTGCCAAAAGGTAATCCTGAAGGATGGAAACATCCAATCCCTTCACGGGATCGTCCGATAAGATCTCCTCCTTCGCGGTAAGCTTATACCAGCAGTTGTCAAGAAAGAGCCCAAAGGTACCCTTCTTTCCGGGCGCTACGGGAGCATCCTCTTTCTCGATCGTAAAATGCTGTCCGACCGCATCAAAAAACGCATCCGCTGTCAGTCCGTTCAGATCGCGAACCACCCTGTTGTAGGGAAGGATCGCAAGCTGCTCGTCCGGAAAGAGAACGGACAGGAAGAAATTGAACTCTTCTTCACCCGTGTAACCCGGATGTGCATCTCTTCGTTTTACACCGACTTTCACTGCGGATGCAGCTCTGTGGTGTCCGTCTGCAATATAAATGCTGTCCGTCTTTGCGAACAGATCACGCAGTCTCTCAATATCCTCGTGAAATTCATC
>CAMOHF010000173.1 GCA_946614685.1 uncultured Clostridia bacterium
CGTCAGTATCATGGCCGCCGATTCAAAATAAAGGCCGTGAAGTTCCTTCATCGCAAGCTCCGGTGTTGCGGCGCGCGCAACACGAAACAGCAGATAGACGCTGTATAAAAAGGATGCCCCGGATCCCATAGCTACAAGGGTGTCCATGTTGGGTGCAAGATGCAGCGCTCCCTTCGTTCCGTTCACAAAGAACTTCGCATTGATCAGGAGCACAATGAGCGCAAGGCACATTTGCAAAAGACCGATGGCAAGATGACGATGTTGAAGGACCTCGGGCAGCGGCCAGTTCCACATGGTATGTCCCATTGAAAGATACATGAGTGGAAGCAGAAAAACCACCGAAAGGATCAGCCGCCGAAGGATCTTATTTCGCTCTTTACGCATCGCTTCTCCGGGATCGGTCATACCCTCCGCGGATTCGTCCTTTGCGCGTGCGCCGTAGCCGGCATGCGTAACCGCCTGCACGATCTGTTCCTGCGTCACATCTCCCTCCACTTCCATCGATCCCGTCAGAAGATTCACGGATGCGCAGGTGACACCTTCCACCGCATTCACCGCTTTTTCAACTTTTGCCGCACAAGCCGCACAGCTCATGCCTGTCACTTCATACTTCAAGTCAGTTACCCTTCCCTAACTCAATATTTTTAGAATAGGGGCAGTTCCGTTCGAACCACCCCCATAGTCGCTTCATTTACATATTCTTAAGTTCCAGTTTCGGAAGCGTGGATGCCACCTTAGTATTCGCCGGAATACTTTCGATCACAAAGGTGTTACCTGCGATCACGGAATTCTTTCCGACAACCGTCTCACCGCCGAGGATGGTTGTATTTGCATAGATGACCACATTGTCCTCGATGGTCGGATGACGCTTCACGCCTGCAAGACCCTGTCCCTTTCTCGTGGACAGCGCGCCGAGCGTCACACCCTGATAGATCTTTACGTGATTTCCGATCTCGGTGGTCTCACCGATTACAATACCGGTTCCGTGATCGATGCAGAAATACTCGCCGATCTTCGCGCCGGGGTTGATGTCGATACCGGTCAGTCCGTGTGCATGCTCCGTCATGATTCTCGGGATATACGGAATCTTTAATTCATAGAGAATATGCGCATAGCGGTACACAAAGATCGCATAAAGACCCGGATAGGAGAAAATGATATCCTCTCTGTCCTTCGCCGCGGGATCTCCGTCGAATTCCGCCTCCACATCCTTCATGATCAGGGCCTGCGCTTCCGGCACGCGGAGGATGAATTCCTTCGCTAACGCTTCGGATCTCTTGTGAATTTCCTCGCAGTCATCAATCTTCTCTACATAGGTAAGTCCGTTCTTGATCTGCTTGTAAAGCATCTCATAAATCTCGGCAAGGATTGTAGCCGCAAAGCTCTCCTTGTCCGCATAGGTCATATTTCTCGAGCCGAAGAAACCGGGAAATGTAATCTTTCTAAGCTGCTCGACAACCGAGATGACGGTCTCTCTGTTCGGAACCTTGTCCTCGATGGACATGTCGAACAGCGCCTGTTGCTTATATTGTTCTCCCAGAGCGCCGGCAGCCTTAAGCAGACTCTCCGTGATGGTTTGTGTATGTTCTTTCATAATGCTCGTCTCCTTTTTATCGTACGGACACGTATAATCTACCACATTCTTGCGTGAAACGTCAATAAATACCATCCGTGACAGACTCCATAAAGTTGTTTCGGGGGACGCTCTCGCTTCGATCTCACACGCAGCGGTACTAAACTCGTGCTACGCACTCGTTAAGTGCAGGCGTGTGAGGCGACCCCGCTCAACAACCATATGGATTCTGTCACTCATCTACGAATATATCAGCAGTAAGTTGCACTGCGAAGGATCACAACAGAATATACGTCGCAGTTGCGATAATCACCGCGCCGACGAAGAGGATCACAAAGTCGCCGAGCAATATGGTTGCGATGGTTTTGACAGGTGTGCGGTTTTTCATCCACTTGAGGCTGCCCCAGGCGTTTCTGTAGTTAAACGTGAAGAGCGTCCAACCGATCAGAATAAAGAAACATACAATGCGATAGACCGGAAGGATCTTCACCGTCTGTTCTGCCGTATAGCTGTCTTCGGGAATCCGGTAAGTTACCGAGAGGTAGATGATCAGCGCATATCCCACGATCGCCGCGATGATATGTGACGGAGTTCCCGTCCGAAATCCCGGAGGAAGAAAACTTTCGCTTCCGCCTTTATCTTCACCCGAATCAGGCGCCTTACCTGCCGTCTTTGTATCATCCGAACGGCCGATACCAAGAAGTGCGCTGCGAAGTTCCTTTACATTTGCATAGCGACCTTCGGGATCCAGTTTCACACAGCGTTCGATCATGCTTGCAAGTCCTTCCGAAACACTGTCCATCCTTGCCGCCACATACCTCGCAGTCGCGCCGAGCCCGTAGATATCCGTCCGCGCATCGCTTTCGCCGAAGCCGAACTGTTCCGGCGAAGCAAAGCCTTCCGTTCCCATGATCACGGTATCTCTCGGGACATTTCCTTTGAACTGTCTGGAGATATTGAAGTCCACGAGACAGATGTTGCCGTTTTCCGCAAGCAGGACGTTGTCAGGCTTAATGTCTCTGTGAATGATCGGCGGATGCATACCGTGCAATTTGTCTAATATATTCGTCATTTCAAGAAGCGCGGCAATCAGGCTTTCTTCATCCATCGCCTTCTGTTCGACCAATTCAGTCAGGCGTACACCGCGGATATACTCTTCCACCACAATCAGCACATCCTGATTCCGCAGGCTTCCACGGTCAACCTCGTAGACATCCGGAACACCGTCGACCGGATGTGACTTTATGGTTCTGTAGATCGACTCGTCGAAATGCGAAAGGACCTTGATCACGCATTCCGATCCGTCAATCCTGTTTTCGGCAAGGTAGACCAGGTTGTTGGTACCGAGCGTATCCCGGTAAATGTATGTTCCCGCGATGTAGTCGTTTTCTTCCCAGAGATCGGGTAGTATGGAATTGTCCGGTGTCGGATCCTTCTTGTCTCCCATCCGTTCTTCCTCTTGCACATTGAAATCTTTTGATGTATCATTTGCGCGAAACCCGAAGTTCGCATCATTGGTATTTTATCATGAGCAAAGAAAAAAAGACAGACGATCTTCTGACCATCCTGCAGGATGCGAGGACGCAGGGAGACCTCAAGCGTTACATTGCAGACGCCGCGCAGTACGCAACCGATTACGTCACGTACATCAACGAGCTGATTCGTTCCCGCGGAATCGAGAAAACCGACCTGATCGCCGCAACAGGCATCGAAAGAACTTACCTGTACCAGTGTTTAAACGGCACAAGGAAGCCCGGTCGCGACTACGCCGTTGCCATCTGCCTTGCAGCAAGATGCACACTGGAGGAGACCACACGCTGCCTCGAGCTGCTTTCAGCAGGCATCCTCTACGCAAAGAACAAGCGTGATGCCATCCTCATCTACGCGGTCAATCGAAGCATGAGCGTCAACCAGACAAATGAATTACTCTTTCAGATGAAAGAAGCCACCCTCGTGTAAAAAACAGTTTTACCGGCGCAAGGGTGGCTTTTTACGTTTCTTGTGTGCATGGTGCACACCAAAGCCATCGGCCGAAAGTATAGAATGTTCATATCTTAAAACAGGGAGGATTTCTTATGAAAAAACCATTCTATAAAAAGGCCTGGTTTTGGGCCATCGTCCTGATTGTAATCATCGGTGCCGGCGCCGGTG
>CAMOHF010000174.1 GCA_946614685.1 uncultured Clostridia bacterium
ATGCTGGTGGCAAGGCTCTATGATCCCATGCAGATCACGCTGCAGAATTTTGCGGCCATCATCTCCTGCGGTATCCAGTGCGAGAGACTCGACGAGGTGCTTTCGACCGAGACCCAGACAGGTGAGGAAAAGCTGGAGATCGACAGCTTCGATATTGTTTTTGACCATGTGGGATTTAAGTATTCGGATGACACGGAAGTGTTAAAGGATGTAAGCTTCACGGCCAAGCAGGGACAGGTGACGGCGCTGATCGGACCCTCCGGCGGCGGAAAGACGACGATATCCAGACTTGCGGCCAGATTCTGGGATACCAACGAAGGAACGATCACGCTGGGCGGAAAGGATATCTCGAAGGTCGATCCCGAGACTTTGCTTAAGAATTACTCCATCGTCTTCCAGGATGTCACTCTCTTTAACAACTCTGTGATGGAGAATATCCGTATCGGTAGGGAGGGCGCGACGGACGAGGAAGTGATGGAAGCTGCAAGGCTTGCCAACTGTGAGCAGTTCGTGAATCTGCTTCCCGAGAAGTATGATACGATCATCGGAGAAAACGGAAGCGAGCTGTCCGGTGGTGAGCGTCAGAGAATCTCCATCGCCAGAGCATTTCTTAAGGACGCGCCGGTCATCCTTTTGGACGAGGCTACGGCATCTCTTGACGCGGAAAATGAAACGGCCATTCAGGAAGCTCTGTCCAGACTGATTAAGAACAAGACGGTCATGATCATCGCTCACCGTATGAGGACCATAGCAAATGCAGATCATATCGTGGTATTAAAAGACGGCGTAGTGGCCGAACAGGGAAGCCCCGAAAAACTCGCCGGATATGACAGTATCTACAGCCGTATGACGAAGCAGCAGATGATCTCACAGAACTGGAAAATGTAACCGGTACACAGAATCCTTCGTATTCGGTGGACCAAAACCCCATAAACAAGAATCGTATGATTTTTGCAGGTAACATTGCACAAGTCATACGATTTTTTGTATAATAGAGAAGATTGTACGACTTTGCAAACGCGTGTTATGAGGAGGATTGTCCGATGATAAATGTATATTGCTATTCCAAATGCTCAACCTGCAGGAAGGCACTCAAATGGCTGGAGGATCAAAAGGTTTCTCATAAGGTGATCGACATCAAGGAGGATCATCCGGATGAGGCAACCCTGCGGGAGTTTCATAAGAAGAGCGGTCTGCCGTTGAAGCGTTTCTTCAATACCAGTGGTATGCTCTACCGCGAGATGGAGCTTTCGAGAAAACTGCCCGATATGAGCGAGGACGATATGTACGAACTCCTTGCATCCGACGGCATGCTCGTAAAACGCCCGCTGCTCGTGACAGACGACGCGGTAATTCCGGGATTTAAGGAAGATACGTGGCGGGAGGCAACAAATACGGCCCGGACATAAAGGATGCGATCCTCCCTTACGTCGCACCCAAAATCAGAAAGTATTACAGAGCGTTTCAATGACCGACCGGTAGGCAAGGAGTTGCGAAATGACCGAACGTGAAGAAAAGAATTTACGAAAACTGCATAGGAATCTCGCGGACTGTACCATGTTTCTGAAGAAAAACGGAGACTTTCCGCTTGAAGAAAAATGCGAGATCGCACTCTTCGGAAGAGGAGCGAGACATACGATTCGCGGTGGTACGGGATCCGGAGAGGCAAGTTCGCGTTTCTCTATGAGCGTGGAGAAGGGACTTGAATCGGCAGGATTCACCATTACCACAAAAACGTGGCTGAATCGCTATGATGCGTATTACAATCAGGAACATGAAAACTGTGTCAAGGAGATCAAGCAGCGTGCAAAGGAACATCATATGCCGGTGTTCATGGAGTCGATGGGTGCGATCATGCCGGAAGCGGATTATGATATCCCCTTAAAGGGTGCGGGAGATGTGGCGATCTACGTACTTTCGAGAGTGTCCGGAGAGGGCAGTGACCGTGACTACGTGAAAGGTGATATTCTGCTTTCCGATATGGAGATTCTGGATATCCTGACCGCATACAGAAGCTACAAGAAATTTCTTCTGGTGCTCAATGTGGGAGGACCTGTGGATCTGTCACCGGTGATGGATGTGGAGAATATCCTGCTTTTGTCGCAACTCGGCGCGACGACCGGACGTGCTTTGGCAGAGATCATACTCGGAAACCGTAATCCATCCGGAAAACTTACTACGACCTGGATCGCGAAGGGGCAGCAGTCCGAACTTGCGGAATTCGGAGACAAGGATGATGTTATGTACAAGGAAGGTGTGTACGTCGGCTATCGGTACTATGATACCGTGGGTGAGGAGGTACTCTTTCCTTTCGGATACGGGCTTTCCTATACGGACTTTGAGATCGGAGGAAGTACGCTCACTGTTTCCGGAGATACGGCTTATGTGGAGGCGCGTGTCAGAAATACAGGTACATTTTCGGGAAGAGAAGTCGTGCAGGTGTATGTATCCCCGCCGCAGGGAAGTATCGATAAGCCGTATCAGAGCCTGTGCGGATTCGAGAAGACGCAGGAGGTTGAACCGGGTGAAGAGGCAAGTGTTACGATAGCCTTTCGTATCAGTGATCTTGCTTCCTTCGACAGCGCAATGTCGGAGTATGTGCTTGAACCGGGCGCATACGTGGTGCGGGTCGGTAACAGCAGCCGGGACACGCAGGTGTGCGGCGTTTTGACCATCGATCGTTACATCGTCACAAGACGTGTGCGTCACGCACTCGGCTATACGGGATTCGGTGACTTCGTTCCGATGCGAAGACCCGAGACGGAGGCCGGTGAGAATCTTACCGGTGTGCCGCATGTGGCTGTGGATCCGGATGCAATCAAAACCGAGGAGATCGTCTATGACAGGGATCAGGAGCTTTCACTCACGGCCGAACGTCTCTCGAATGACGAGTTGATCTACCTAAACATCGGTGCCTTTGATCCAAGGGGAGGCGTCGGAAGCGTCATCGGGAATGCCGCAAAACGTGTAGCCGGAGCGGCGGGAGAGACAACAGACAAACTGGTCGAAAAAAGCATACCGTCGCTGGTTATGGCTGACGGCCCTGCAGGTTTGCGCCTGACCCCGAAGTACTGGAGAGATGAGAAGGGTGCCTACGGGCTGACCAATCCGATCGTTGAGGGTATGAAGGAGTTTATGCCGAAGCATCAGGTGGCATTTTTAAATCTGATCAAGAAAAAGCCGAGGCGAGGCGCGACGATCTTTGAACAGTATACGACAGCTATCCCCATCGGAACTGCACTTGCGCAAACCTTTGACAGAAAGTTCGGTGAGATGTGCGGTGATATCGTGGGACAGGAGATGCAGGAACTGGGCATCAATCTCTGGCTCGCTCCCGCATTGAATATTCACAGGACCATCCGGTGCGGTAGAAATTTTGAGTACTATTCCGAGGATCCGTTCCTGTCCGGAATGATGGCAGCAGCCGTATGCAAGGGTGTCGCACGGCACAAGGGCTGCGGCGTGACTCTAAAGCATTTTGCCGCGAACAATCAGGAGTACAATCGGTTCACCAACAACAGTGTTGTGAGTGAACGCGCAATGAGAGAGATCTATCTTAAGTCCTTTGAACTCTGTATCCGCGAGGCGCATCCCGCTGCGATCATGAGCTCCTACAATCTGTTAAACGGTGTGCACACCTCCGAGAGAAGAGATCTGCTTGAAGATGTGCTGCGGTCGGAGTTTGGCTTTGACGGTATCGTGATGACGGACTGGCTGGGGG
>CAMOHF010000175.1 GCA_946614685.1 uncultured Clostridia bacterium
ATCGTTCTTCTCTTTCTTGTGCTTAATGTTCGCAAATTTGGAATGTCCTGACATTGTTTTACTCCTCTTTTCTTTCTGTCTTTGTTACTTTGATCAAACGGATCATCTGATCCTCGATCTTGATCGGGATAAATCTGTATCCCATATATTCAATCTCCGGTTTCTCGCCCTCCTTCGGCAGTCTGCCGAGTTTGTAAAGCAGGAATCCGTTTGTTGTCTCGATATCCTCATCGGGAAACTCAATGTTTAAATGTTCCGAAAGCGTCTCTAACCTGGCATCACCCTTCACGATGTAGTCGCCGTTGGAAAGGCGCCTTAACTCAATCTCTTCCTCATCGTGCTCGTCGGAGATATTACCCACGATCTCTTCGATGATATCCTCCATGGTCACGATGCCGTCCGTCTGTCCGTATTCGTCTACTATGATAGACATATGGACCTTCTCACGCTGCATCTTGTTTAAGAGCTTGTCGATCCCGATGGTCGGATGCACAAAGATCGGCGTGTCAAGCGCCGTCTTGATCTGTGCCTCCGGTCTGTGCAGATAGCTTTCTATCAGATCCCGCAGATGCACAATGCCGACCACATTGTCGATATCGTCCTCATAAACGGGATATCTCGTATAATTGTTTTCGAGGGCAAATGCAAGGGCCTCTGCCACGGTGATACAGTTTTCCATCGCAACGATCTTCTGCCTGCTGGTCATAATATCCTTGGCACACTTGTCGGAAAACTGGAAGATGTTGGAGATCATCTCGGCCTCACCGTCCTCAATGATACCCTGTTCGTTGCCTTCTTCCACCATGGAGAGGATCTCTTCCTCTACCTTCTCTTCGTCTGATTTTCTTCGAAAGATCTTCATAGCAGATAATTGACCTCATCCACCGGCTGCCCTGCCTCGTAGTAGACGCGCGGTACACGTCTGGCCACGCCGCAGACAAACTCATAATTGAAGCTTGCCGCCGGTTCCGCAAGTTCCTCCACCGTGATCACTGCGTCGCCCTCTCTTCCAAGCAGGGTTACCGCATCTCCCACCGCAGTCTCCGGGATATCCGTCACATCCACCATGATCTGATCCATACAGACCCTGCCGATGATGGGTGCATACTGACCGTGGATGATCACATGTCCCTTGTTGGAAAGGGCCCTCGGATATCCGTCCGCATAGCCGCAGGTGATGGTTGCGATTCTGGTCGGTCTGCAGGTTACAAAGGTCCAGCCGTAGGATACGCCCCGTCCCTCCGGTACGGTTTTAACATGTGCTACATGAGCCACCAGACTCATCACGGGATGGATCTCCACACTCTTGTCGATCTCATCCGAGGGATATAACCCATATGTTACTATCCCGAGGCGGAACATGTCAAATCCCTCATCCGGCATTTCCATGGTTCCCGCACTGTTATCAATATGTTTTAAGGCAAATGTGATGCCCCTGTCTTCAAGCCCTTTAATAAAAGCAAGGAATCTCTCTTTTTGTTTTAAGGCGTACTGCTTATCCATCTCATCGGCCTTGGCATAGTGCGTAAAAATACCCTCAATGGTAAGTCCCGGGAATTCTTTAAGTTTCGCAGCCTCTTCGATCCCGCTTTTATCTGACTGAAAGCCGATTCTCGACATACCCGTGTCTACCTTGATGTGTACCTTGGCCTTCGTGCCGCGGCTTACGGCCAAGTCCGAAAGTTTCCTGCACTCGGCTACATCATACACGGCCTGCGTGATATCGTAATCAAGCAGTTTTTCAAAATCATCGGACGCCGTATAACCGATGATCAAAATCGGTGTGGTAATACCGGCCTTCCGAAGCTCGACCGCCTCATCGACGGTTGCCACGCCGTAATAGTCTGCCATATCGGCGATTCTTTTCGCAATAGTCACCGCGCCGTGTCCGTATGCATCCGCCTTGATGACCACCAGCGTTTTCATCCCCGGCTTTAAGCTCTGCATTTTTTTGATGTTATATCGCAGTGCGTCCATATCGATGGCCGCATACATTCTATGATATGTGTTCATTTGTCTGCCTCGATATTCTCCTCAAATTCTTGATCATGTCGCCCGCAAGCATCCCGTAACGTCCGATTGCTTCCGCCGCGGCATCTCCCGCCTCTCCGTGCAGGTACACGCCGAGTCTTGCCGCTTCCGCAAGGGGAAGTCCTCCTGCAAGCAGTCCGGCGATCACACCGGTAAGCACGTCTCCGGAACCTCCCGTCGCCATGCCGTCATTACCTGTTACGTTCATATAGGATGGCGAATTGCCGTCCGAAACCACCGTCCGGTAATCCTTCAGTACTGTAACACATTTGTATGTATTCGCGCAATCTCCCGCTGCACGAAACATATCCTTTTTGATCTCGTCCACGGAAAGGCCCGTAAGTCTCGACATCTCTTTCATATGGGGTGTCAGTATGATATCGGCTTTTGCGCCTGCGAGCCATTCCCGATGCTTTGACAGGATGTTGATGGCATCCGCGTCTATTATAAGCTTTCCGTCGTAACGTTCAAGCACCTGTTGCACCACTCGTTCCGCGAAGGGTTTGGTGGAAAGTCCCGGTCCTAACACGCATACATCCGCAAAGGAAATCGCCCGGTCGACCGCATCCGAAACGTCCGCGGGATCCTCGTGATCGTAAGTACAAAGCACAGCCTCCGGAAGCTTCGTCTGTACGATCTCCCGATTCACGCGGGATGTACAGATCATCACAAGTCCGGTTCCCATACGGTAGCAGGCTTCTCCTGAAAGAAGCGCGGCGCCGGCCATATCCGGACTACCCGCAATGATCGCCGCCTTGCCGTAGCTACCTTTGTTGGAGTCTCTTTTTCTCTCCGGAAGCAGTTTTTCAACCTCATCGGCCCTATACGTAAAAAAACGAGGCGCTGCATGTTCTGCCGCCTGTCCCGGAAATCCTATATCAAAAACCTTCACTTCTCCGGCGTGTTTTTCACCCTCGGAAAGAAGCAGTCCCTTCTTCCTGTATCCGAATGTCACGGTAAGATCTGCACAAAAAGCAGTACCTAAGATCTCTCCCGTACCCGCATCGATACCGGAAGGAATATCAACCGCGATTTTAAAACCCTTCGCGGAAGAAATCCTTTGGATGACGTCCGCGTATGCGCCCGTCACTTCACGCGAAAGCCCCGTACCGAAGACTGCGTCGCACACCACATCAAAACCCGCAGGCTCACAGTCCGTCACCTGCTTCACGCCGCAGGCTTTCGCTATCGCAAGCTGTTTTTCGAAAGCTGCACTGCCGCCTTTTTTTGAAGGTATCACGAAGAGTTCCGCGTCGTATCCTCTCTGCGTCAGAATACGTGCCGCGGCCACGCCGTCTCCTCCGTTGTTTCCGCTTCCTGCAACAATGAGGATCCGAGCATTGCTTCCGAATCTTTCTTCGATTGCCGTAACTACGGAAAGCGCCGCACGTTCCATCAGCACCGCCTGGGGTATCCCGATGGTATCTATGGTATAAGCGTCGATCGCTTCCATTTCTTTTGCATCTACGATATAGTCCATATCTTATCTGAGTTTGGTTGCCTGTGTGTATGAGTTTGCCAGACGGAACAGATCCTGAAGAGAATCATCATCGTTACTGTCAAAGGAATCCGAATCATCCGATCTTCCGATGGAGGCAATGATCTCCGTCATATTCTCAAAGTATACCATCAGCATACGGTATTGCTGTTCGTTCACTGCGTCCTTTAATTCCTGTGCGGAAAA
>CAMOHF010000176.1 GCA_946614685.1 uncultured Clostridia bacterium
TTTGCCTTGAACTACATCTCGAGATTCGTTATAATTGTAGGCGGTTATAGATCAGACGATATCGTCGTTTATAGAATCGAAAGGGGAAGATTATGAAAAAGAAGAGATTACTCGCACTCATGCTCTCACTGGCTATGGCGCTAAGCTTTGTGCCGCAGGTGGGTGCAAAGGCAGCAGACGAGACAGCGACAGCAACCGATGCAACGCAGGACCTGACTGCGCAGGAGCGTACTGTGGAAGCGAACGATCCGGTTGAACTGGATACCGTTTTGATCCACATTGATGAGCCTGAAGTGGGAGAAAAGCCGGATACAACGCTCGAATTTGATGAAGATGCCATATTTGCAACATGCACCGGTAAGGCGCCGAATGGAAGTCCGCTTGGATGGACACATTCTGTTGACGGGCTGGCAGTGGATTTTTCAACATTTGAACTCGGGGAGGTATACTCACTGAGGTTCATGGTGAATGTACTCGACGGGAATGTGCTTAATAACACCGACTGTGTTACTGTCAACGAGAGAGAGGCGTTTTATGAAGATGAAGTGGAGGAAGCAGGAGTTAAATACTATATTTATCATGTGAACTATACGATGTCTGCTGATATTTCCAAGTTAGCGCTGATTGATTCTGCGTCACTTCGCGTAGAACTCCCGTCAGCCGGAACCAAGATTACATGCGATGAGGATGGGGAACCGACCGCTCTTCCGACGATAAGCACAAATAACTCGAATATTGTTGGCACATACGGTTTTGTATGCAAGGGATTTCCTGATGTAGACGGTTTTGATAAAGCGTTTGAGGGAACCATCGAAGACGGACAGTATTACTATGTTGATATACGGTTAGATGCGAAGGAAGGATACAAGTTTTCAAAGGATACGAAGTTTGTTGTGAACGGTGAGTGCCGACTTGAGTATTTGGTTGAAGATGATCCGACCTGTATCTGGATCGTTGCGAAGGTAAAGGCCGGTGGAGATGAGAACTACACCATCTTGGATGGCGACGGTCAGATACTGTATTACGGCGACGATCTTACGGTTCGCGCAAGCGGCGCTCTTGAGGATCTGGATCATCTGGAGATTGACGGAAAGGAACTGGATCTCCAGTTCGTGAAGCTTAAATCGGGAAGTACCATTGCGACGATCGCAGCGTCCTTCCTTGAGACACTTTCCGAGGGAGAGCATCGCGTGACCTTTGTATACTACTACGGAAAGGTAAGTACGAAGTTTACCATCAAGAAGGCGGCCAACGACTCCGTGAAGACCGGAGATACGGCACCTGTTGCCATGATGGCGGGACTGATGATCTGCGCACTGGCAGGTATGGTATATCTTAAGAAAAAAGAATACTAGGCAATAAAGTAAGAAGCCCGAAACCGAAGCACTTGCATGCGAAGGATCGGGCTTCTTTTTTGTTGCACTTCCCTGCACGATTGCTTATAATGAGGGAGTGAATATGCTATGATAAATCCGCTATATATCAGCATTTGAATGCAAAGGAGGTCACATGGGACTTTTATCGGGACTAAAAAACCTTGGCCTTGGAACAATGGAAGAGGTCAATATCATCGAAGACAAGAAAGCAGCGCATAAATCGGAAACACCGGTTCCCGAGAAAACGCCGGAAGAGTTGGAACAGGAAGCTGTCTTCGAGCGTGTGATCACCTGTCCGGTATGCGATCTGGAGTTTAAAACCAAGTCTATTCGTCCCGGCAAGGCCAAACTTTCCGGCTCCGATACGGATCTGCGACCGCGCTATGAAAAGATCGATCCTATCAAGTATGATGCCATCGCATGCAGCAATTGCGGATATGCGGGACTTACAAAGTATTTTCCTTCCCTTTCGAGCAGACAACTTAAAGCGGTGAAGGAGCAGATTGCCGCTAATTTTAAAGGCTTTGATACCCATCCCGGCATCTATACCTATGACGACGCGATCATGCGATACAAGCTTGCGCTGGTGACCACGGTGGTGAAGCAGGCAAAGAACAGCGAGCGGGCTTACACGGCGCTAAAACTGGCGTGGGTTCTTCGCGGAAAGCGGGAGCAGCTCGAAAAAGAAGGTAAGGGTGGGGACGCCATAGAGGAGTTGAAAAAGGATGAGACAGAGGCGCTTACGGTGGCTTACGATGGGTTTACCATCGCCCTTTCCAAGGAGACTGCACCCCTTGCAAACATGGATGAAAATACGGTGATGTACCTTCTGGCAGAATTGGCGCACCGTTTGAAGAAGTACGAAGATGCTTATAAACTGTGCGGTATGGTGCTGGTGAGCAAAAGTACCCAGAGCCGTTTGAAAGAGCGTGCGTACGATCTGAAGGAAGCCTTGAAGGAAGAAATAAAGCAGGAACAAAAAACTGCCGGATGACGAAAAAGGCCTGTCTCCCATTGAGGCAGGCTTTTTAAAAAAGGAGGATGTTTATGTACGAAAGCGTAACCGATCAGATTTTGAACGTGGGTGTGAATGACCGGGACATTACCCTGTTTGAGAACCAGTATGAGCTCCCGGAGGGAATGGCATATAATTCTTATCTTATTCTGGACGAAAAAAACTGTCTGATGGATTCCGTGGATGCGGATGTGACGGAGGAATGGCTGAAAAACATCGAGGCAGCGATTGAAGGAAGGTCCGTTGATTATCTGGTGGTACAGCACATGGAGCCGGACCACTCCGGGTCGATCCTTGCCCTTACCCAAGCTTACCCGGCCATGAAACTCTATATGAGTATGGCAGCAAAAAATATGTTGGCGCAGTTTTTTGACGCGGATCTCTCGGATAGGATAGAAGTGATAAAAGAGGGGGACACTCTTTCTCTGGGCGGGCATAAGCTGACATTTTACGCCGCGCCCATGGTGCACTGGCCGGAGGTTATGATGACCTACGAGGAAACGGAGAAGGTGCTTTTTGCGGCGGACGGATTCGGAAAATTTGGCGTTCGCGGTGCCGAGGCGGATGACTGGGCCTGCGAAGCAAGACGCTATTACTTTAATATCGTGGGCAAGTACGGCATGCAGGTACAAAGTGTTTTAAAAAAGGTTGGAAGCCTTCCGCTGGAACATATTTGTTCTCTTCACGGACCGGTTCTTCCGGAAAACGAGCCCTTAAGCTTTTACATTGAAAAATACGATACCTGGTCGAAGTACGAGCCGGAGGATGCCGGGGTGGCGCTTATCTATGCATCCATTCATGATCAGGGGACAAAGCAGGCGGCCATGAAGATCAAATCGATTTTGGAGGCGAAGGGCGTAAAGGTGGGAGTGACCAATCTGACGGAGGATGACCTGCATGAGGGCGTGGAGGATGCATTCCGTTACGATCGCATGATCCTGTGTGCCTCTTCTTATGACGGGGATCTCTTCCCGCCCATGACACAATTCTTAAATGTATTAAAGATCAAGGGATATCAGAAGCGAAGGGTAGCCCTCGTGGAAAACGGGTCCTGGGCGCCTTCCGCCGCGAGAGTGATGAAGTCGTGTTTAGAGGAAATGAAAGAGATCGCTTTGGTGGATCCTGTGGTGACCATCAAGTCCACGTTGAAGGAAGCGGACGAACCGAAGCTTTACGCCATTGTGGATGCCCTTTCCTAAAAAAAGATGACACGGTGGAAGCTGGGAGCGTCATAAGACAGTAATGTTTAAGAATTTAAGAATGGGAAGGCGTGGCTTTGGTCACGCCTTTTCTTGTGCTAAGAGTTCATTCAGAGGGATGAA
>CAMOHF010000177.1 GCA_946614685.1 uncultured Clostridia bacterium
TGCAGTAGGCACGGTCGCCCGATGCCTTAAGCGTGAACGGAGTCTGCAGCCAGCTGTTTTCCATGTTGCTTTTCTTTATCCGGTCGGTGGCGGCAAGTGTTGCCGATGCAGGCATACCGGAGCAGGCAAATGTTTCGAATGCGGCTGGTATCACCGAAGCAGCGGAAAAGAGATTTTCTGCGATGAACGTATCCGTCATTCCGATCATCAACCGGTCGATCATCCGCGCAGCGGGGGAAACCGCAATCTTCGGAAATGAGGATCCGGAAGACGGACACGTGGAGGGGGCATACCATTGTATCCGGGATATCGGAGAAAACTACAGTCCGAAGGAAAGGACACTTCTTTGGACATTTCATAAAGCAAAAAACGTAACATACAGGATGACGATACAGATCGTCGACAAGGGAGGAAACGCATGGAAAGAAGAGAGATAGCGATTACGGAGATCGGAGATATTCGCATCGGTCAGACAGAGAATGCCGAGGGCGGCACGGGATGTACCGTCATAGTAAGCGAGAAGGGGATGCCCGCAGGACTGGATGTCAGAGGCGGCGGACCTGCATCGAGAGAGTCTGAGTTGTTAAAGCCGCTTGCTGCGGCACAGTTTGTGCACGCAGTCGTACTTGCGGGCGGAAGCGCATTCGGACTTGCGGCCGGCGACGGCGTTATGAAATGCCTGGAGGAAAGAGGCATCGGATTTGATGTGGGCGTTACGAAAGTGCCGCTGGTTGTACAATCGGATCTCTTTGATCTGACCGTCGGTGATCCCAAGGTGCGGCCGGATGCGGCCATGGGTTACGAGGCGACAAGAATTGCGCTTGATTCGCCGAATTACAGGGACGGAAACTATGGCGCCGGTTGCGGGGCCACGGTCGGAAAGATTCTCGGTATGGACACCTGTACCAAGACAGGAATCGGAAGCTATGCGATCGATATCGACGGATTCAAGATCGGTGCTATCGTTGCACTGAATGCCTTCGGAGATGTCTTCGACTATCATGAAGGGGACAAGATCGCAGGTCTGCTTGCACCGGATAAGAAGGCTTTCGCGTCAACGGAAGAGGTGATGAGGCAAAGTCTTGCACAGGTCGAGAATCGCTTTGTCGAGAATACGACCCTGGGTGTCGTGATCACGAATGCGGCGTTTGACAAGGTACAGCTGACCAAGATCGCAGGTATGGCGCACAACGGATACGCATGCACCATCTGTCCCGTCCACACTTCCTGTGACGGCGACAGCATCTATGCGCTTTCCGTCGGCGATATGAAGGTGGATCACGACCTGGCGGGAACCCTGGCCGCGGAGGTGATCGCCGAAGCGATCATCCGCGCGGTTACGCATGCGGACAGCGCTTACGGATATACGGCAGCAAAAGATTTTAAGTTTTAGGAGGATGACATGGTAAAGCACATAATCTTATGGCAGTTAAAGGATGAGTATAGCGACGATGAGAAGGAAGGTATCAAGGACGGTATCAAGACGGGACTCGAGGGACTTGCGGGACAGATTCCGGGTCTTATCAAAATCCACGTACAGACGGAGCATCTTGCATCTTCCAATGCGGACCTGATGCTTGATTCCACCTTTGAAGACGAGGCATCCCTTATCGGATATGCGACCCACCCGAAACATGTGGCGGTAGCGGACGGTGCAGTGCGCCCTTATACCAAGAGCAGAACATGTATTGACTACGAGGCGTAAACAGATGAGCGAAATATATGATCAGGCATATGAAATTATGAAACAGCTTTCGGAGGAGGCGGACCCGGAGATCGGAAATCTTCTGGTGGTCGGCTGCTCCACAAGTACGGTGCTCGGAGAAAAACCGGGTGAGAATTCCAGCGAGGATGTGGCGGATGAATTGTACCGCGCTCTGATCGATGTGTTCGGAAAAGATTATGACATAGCAGTGCAGTGTTGCGAGCATTTGAATCGCGCGCTTGTACTTGAGCGTTCCGTGGCCGAAAAATACGGCTTTACGCGCGTCAATGCGGTTCCGCACAGAAAGGCCGGCGGCGCATTTGCCACAAAGCACTATCACAGCCTGTCCGAGCCTGCGGTGGTTATGGGTATAGGAGCCAAAGCGTCGATCGGATTAGACATCGGTGGCGTGATGATCGGTATGCACATGCAGCCGGTGGTTGTACCGGTGAAACTTACGAGGACCGCTATCGGAGAAGCCGTTGTGATCGCGGGCAGAAGCCGGCTTCCCTATATCGGCGGTGAGCGTGCAAAATACGTATAAATCTTTAACCAGACTGGTAATACGTCTTTTTTAGTGACTCTGATACCATTTTCACAAAATAATCATTTCGATTACTCCAGGGTGTCGGCGGGTGTGATACCGTCGGCACCTTGATTGCGTTTACGGGAACGTGGTATAATGTACAACCAGTGAAGTAAAAAAGGAGTCACATCATGAGAGAATATGTTATGGGGAACGGTGCCATCGCCTTGGGCGCTCTGGCGGCGGGCGTGAATATCGCCTGTGGCTATCCGGGTACCCCCTCCTCCGAGATCATCGAAACTCTGGCAAAGTACCCTCACGAGGGACTGCATTTAGAGTGGTCGGTGAATGAAAAAGCAGCGCTTGAGGTTGCGGCGGCAGCTTCCTATGCGGGAGCCAGAGCCCTGGTTACCATGAAACAGGTGGGACTTAATGTAGCATCGGATCCGCTGATGTCCCTTGCATATGTTGGCGTGGAAGGCGGTCTGGTGGTTGTGTCCGCGGATGATCCCGGGCCGATCTCATCCCAGACAGAGCAGGATACCAGAAGATTCGCAGACTTTGCGCGAATCCCTGTTTTCGATCCCTCCTCACCCGAGGAAGCCTATCAGATGATCCAAGATGCATTTGCCTATTCCGAAAAGTACAAAACACCCGTGCTCTTTCGGCCGACGACGAGGGTCTGCCACGGCTACGCTTCCATAGAAGCGGAGGATACCTTTACGCCAAAGAAGTACGAAGGATTCACCAAGGATGCCGGCAGGTTCGTGATCTTCCCGAAGCTTTCTTATAAGAATCACGGGATGATCGAGAAAAGGAATATCGAGATCGGAGAAGACTTCTCCGCATATGCATATAATACCGCAGAAGGAGCGCCTTCCGGGAAGGCGGTGCTCGCAAGCGGAATCAGCTATATGTATGCGAAGGAGTTTTTAAAGGACCACCCCGAGGTCAGACTGATCAGGGTGGCAACGGCTTATCCGTTCCCGGAAAGCTTCATCGGGCGGGAACTTGCAGGCGTTAATGAACTCCTCTGCCTTGAGGAACTTTCACCTTATCTTGAAGAGCAGGTCTTAAAGCTTGCCGGAAAACACGGGCTTTCCGTGAAAGTGCTCGGCAAACTGACGGGACATGTGCCGGCAATGGGAGAAAACAGCGCGGACCTGGTGCGCGGTATCCTCGAGGACTATCTCGGAATCGCAGGAGAGTCATCGAAGCGGGAGCAGGCACCGACACCGCCCATGCGTCCGCCGGTTCTGTGTGCGGGCTGTCCGCACCGCGCATCCTTCTATGCGGTCAAGAAGGCGATGGAGAAGGAGCGCACTTACTATTGCGGTGACATTGGCTGCTACACCCTCGGAAACGCCATGCCACTTGACATGGTGGACACCTGCCTGTGTATGGGCGCGGGTGTGACCATGGCACAGGGATTCTCCCACATCGATCCCGAAGGTAAATCCTTGGCCTTCA
>CAMOHF010000178.1 GCA_946614685.1 uncultured Clostridia bacterium
CGCACGTGCGGATACAGCGGGTATCACGCTTGAACCCTATTCCTGCAGGATCCATAGACTCGAAACCTATCTCGGCGAAGAGGACGCTCTTCGTCCCATGTATGAAACCGGAGAGAATTTTTGATGAGAACGCTCATTGTTACAACCTACAAGAGAAAGCGGCTATCCCTTTTCTATGAGGAGGGTGAGCTTTCCGATCTGCGTATCTATGAGGATGCGTCCATGGTGGGCGGTGTTTATATGGGTCGCGTGACCAATATCGTTCCGAATATCAACGCGGCTTTTATGGATATCCTGCCCGGTGTGTCAGCCTATTACCCCCTGGAGGAGCATCGCGGAGAGAAAAAACTTGTCATCGGTGATATGTTTCCCGTACAGGTGGTGAAGGATCCACTGCAGAAGAAACAGGCGATGGTCAGTTCGCGGCTTTCCCTCACGGGAGAAGCAGTCGTGGTGCGGGAGGCTGATGTGATCGGTGTTTCCAACAAGATCCTTGAGACCGAGACCAGAAAGCGTCTGAAAGCCTTGTTCACGGAAATCTGTGAGGACTTTCAAGAAGAACATCCGGATGCGCCCCGCTACGGAGGAATCCTTCGGACCATGGCTGCCGAGATTCCCGAGGATGATTTAAAAGAAGAAACCATAAAATTATTATGTAAATTAAACGAAATTGAAACAAAGGCAAAGTATGCAACACTATATTCCTGCCTGTCCCAGCCGACGGATGCTTTGGTCAGCCAGATCGAGGCATACTTAAGCAGAGGAGAACTTTCCATCGTCTGTGACAGAAAGAATGTCTGCGACAGTCTTGCGTCACATTTTCCCGAACTGTCTGTGGTCTGCGACACGGAAGAGCCGGGCCTTGCGGTTCGTTGCAACCTGTCCAAAATTCTTGAACGTGCCACATCGAGAAAGGTGCATCTAAAGTCCGGGGCCTATCTGGTGATCGAGCCGACGGAAGCGCTCCTTTCCATAGACGTCAATACCGGCAAGGCCATCCACGGAAGAGACAAGGATGCCTTCTTCCTCAAGGTGAACAAGGAAGCGGCGGAAGAGATCGCAAAGCAGCTTCGTTTCCGTAACATCGGCGGCATGATCCTGGTGGATTTTATCAGTATGAAGCGCCCGGGTGACACGGAAGATTTGTTTCATTACATGGAAAAACTTGTCGCCAAGGATTACATCAAGACCATCGCGGTGGACGTGACCAGACTCGGTCTGATGGAACTGACCCGAAAGAAGGTCTACCGGCCGCTTTCGGATATACTTTCTGAGGAAAAAACTGCTTGACACAAAGATTGTCAGGTGCTATATTATTCGAGTATGCCGCACAGCGAGGTAGAAGTCTGCCCATCAGGCAGCACCAAAGTTGGCGAGTAATGATGAAGGAGGTAACCTTACATGTACGCAATCATTGCAACAGGCGGAAAGCAGTACAAGGTAGCTGAAGGTGACATCATTAAAGTTGAAAAGCTCGATGCTTCCGAAGGACAGGAAGTATCTTTTGATGTAGTAGCCGTTAGCACAGACAAGGATATGCTTGTAGGTGAAGCAGCTGCGAAGTCTTCCGTAAAGGCAAAGGTAGTAGGCGAAGGCAAGACCAAGAAGGTTGTTGTCTACAAGTTCAAGCCGAAGACCGGCTATCACAAGAAGCAGGGTCACAGACAGCCTTATACCGAAGTTAAGATCGAATCGATCACAGCATAATCCTATCGTATGATACAGATTATTTTTTACGAGAATTCCGACAAACAAATGATTGGTTTTGACGTGAACGGTCACGCCGGATACGCAAAGAAAGGCAAGGACCTTGTCTGCGCAGCGGTATCCACCTTGGTGATCAACACCGTCAATTCCTTAGAGACAATTTCCGATACGGACATTAAGTACGAGCAGTCGCCTTCGGGACGGATTCGCTTGAAGCTTATGAGTCCGGCGGATATCAAGGCAGAGACCTTGCTTGGTGCCCTTGAGATCGGCATCAGTACCTTACAGTCGGAATACGGACAGTATCTCAGAGTACACTACAAGGAGGTGTAACAGATGTTAAGACTGGATTTACAGTTCTTCGCTCACAAGAAGGGAGTTGGTTCTACCAAGAACGGTAGAGATTCCGAGTCCAAGCGTCTTGGCGCGAAGCGTGCAGACGGCCAGTTTGTTAAGGCCGGTAATATCTTATACAGACAGCGCGGAACCAAGATCCATCCCGGTGTGAATGTTGGCATCGGCGGTGACGACACACTCTTTGCGCTCGTAGACGGCGTGGTTCGTTTCGAGAGAAAGGGCAGAGACAAGAAGCAGGTTTCGATTTATCCGAAGGCTGACTAATGAAGTTTGAAAGGCTGTCATTTTTTGACAGCCTTTTTTTTAGGGAAATGAATTATGGCATTTGCAGACAGAGCGACAATATTTATAAAATCCGGCAAGGGCGGCGACGGACATGTATCCTTTCGCCGTGAACTTTACGTGCCCGACGGAGGCCCGGACGGCGGCGACGGCGGCGACGGCGGCGATGTGATCATTGCGGTTGATGAAGGCTTAAACACCCTGACGGATTTCAGACATGTCAGAAAATTTGTTGCCGGCAACGGCGAAGAAGGTGGAAAGAGAAACTGTCACGGCGCCAACGGAAAGGATATCACGTTGAAGGTACCTCCGGGAACCGTGATCAAAGATGCGGATTCCGGCAAGGTGATCCTTGATATGTCCAACAAGAAGGAACCCGTGGTCCTTCTAAAGGGCGGAAGAGGCGGCAAGGGTAACCGCCAGTACGTAACCTCGGTCATGCAGGCGCCGAAGTACGCACAGCCCGGCAAGCCCGGCATCGAGTTAAATGTGACCCTTGAATTAAAATGTATCGCGGACGTGGGCTTAGTCGGCTTCCCGAATGTCGGAAAGTCTACCTTCCTTTCGAGAACCACCAACGCAAAACCGAAGATCGCAAACTATCACTTCACAACTCTGGTTCCGAACCTGGGCGTGGTGGATCTCGGTGAGCATGAGGGATTTGTGATCGCTGATATTCCCGGTATCATCGAGGGCGCATCCGAGGGCGTGGGTCTCGGTATCGAGTTTTTGCGCCACATCGAGCGCACCAAGGTGTTGATCCACATGGTGGATGCGGCATCCACAGAGGGACGCGATCCCATCAACGACATTGAAGCAATCAATGCGGAACTGAACAATTATGCAGTCGATCTCTCCGACAGACCGCAGGTCATCGCAGCGAACAAGCTCGATGTCATGAGCGAGACGGACAGAGAGACCGTGATCGAGCTTCTGAAAGAAAAGTATGAACCTCAGGGCATCAAGGTGTTCCCGATTTCTGCGGTATCCGGCAAGGGCGTGAAGGAACTTCTGTGGCATGTGAATGATATGGTCAAGGAGATCCCTGAGGATGTCATCACATTTGCTCCGGAGTTTGATATCTATGCACAGGATGATCCCGAGCTTCCCTTCGAGGTATCCAAGTCGGAGGATGAGGAAGGCGTCTATATCGTGGAGGGACCGAGAATCGAGAGAATGCTCGGCTATACCAACTTAGAGGATGAGAAGGGATTTGCCTTCTTCCAGCGCTTCCTTAAAGAAAACGGCATCCTGGCCGAACTTGAAGCTTTGGGCATTACAGACGGAGACACCGTCAGACTCTACGGACACGAATTTGACTATTATAAG
>CAMOHF010000179.1 GCA_946614685.1 uncultured Clostridia bacterium
TCGTACTTACGGTCGCACGGATGATGAGACAAATGCATTTGCGGAGATCAAGAAAAAGTATGACGGCATCGTATACAAGCGAAGGATATCCGGATCTTATAAGGAATTACTTAACTACCTGATCGGAGTCGATGACACGGTGGAGGACAGTCAGATCAAACGAGAGATCGACGCAATGAAGCATCTTTATCCAAGTCTTCGCCCGGCGATGAAGATCACCTATGACAGATTCGCCATGATAGGAAAGGATGATCCGGATCTGCGGATCACGTTTGACCGAAACATCAGATGGAGTACGGATCGTCTGGATTTGAGAGATGAAACCTCCGGAGCTTCGCTTCTCGGATACGGCGAGTATCTGATGGAGATCAAGGTTGCGGCGGCAATGCCGATAGAACTTGCGGGCATCCTTTCGGAGCTCTCAATCTTTGAAACATCTTTCTCAAAATTCGGAAAGGGATACCTGGAGATGCAGAGCCGACGCGCGGCAGTGATCGCGGCAGCAACAAGGGCACGTATGAAATTCGGAAAAGGAGTGGTGGCATATGCTTAATTCGGTTTTTACTTCGATACTTACAAACGGAACATTTACGGGCACACAGTTTGCTGCCCTGATCATAACCTCAATCCTGTGCGGACTGTTTATCGCAGTTGCGCACAGCGTGAAAAACAGAAGCACAAGCAGTATGTTTGCAACACTGACACTTCTCCCGACCGTGGTGTGTGTGGTGATCCTTTTGGTGAACGGGAACCTCGGCGCCGGCGTTGCGGTTGCCGGAGCGTTCAGCCTGGTGCGGTTTCGTTCCGCACCGGGAAGAGGACGCGATATCACAAGCATCTTTCTGGCGATGACTGTGGGACTTGCAACCGGTATGGGGTATCTCGGAGTTGCGGTGATCGTGACAGCCATTGTCTCGGTGCTTCGCATGCTGCTTTCCGTAAGCGGTCTCGGCAATGCCTGTGAGGGAGAGCGTGTGCTGAGGATCACCGTTCCTGAGAATCTGGATTTTGAAGGCAAGTTCGAAGATATTTTTGAAAGGTATTTTTCAAACTATGAATATGAGGAAGTTAAAACAGCCAGTATGGGCAGTCTGTATAAACTGACACTGCGTGTCACGCCGCTTGCGGGTGTGTCTGTGAAGGCGTTGATGGATGAGATCAGGACAAGAAACGGAAACCTTGACGTGAGTATGGGAAGAGTTGTCGAGGCACCGGAGAGCTTATAGGAGGTAGGAATATGAGAAAGAGATTTTACGCGGGATGCATCTTAATAGCGATGGCCGTGATGATGACGGCTTGCGGACAGGGAAGTGCGAATGAAGGAACGACCAAGGAAGCTACCATGGCAGAGTCGGTTGACGGGACGGAGAAAGCAACGGCTACGGATGAAGCAACGACGGAGAAAGCAGCAGACGGATCCGTGACGGCCGCGTCACAGATCACACTTGAAAGCGGAAAGGAGACGATGATATCCGAGGCCGGTTCCTACACCGTGCAGGGAAATGCAGAGGATGCGGTCCTTACGGTGGATGTCGGAGATGATGACGATGTGACGATCACTCTGTCAGGCCTTACAGTGACCAATACCGTAAAGCCCGTCATCTATGTGAAGAATGCGGATGAGGTAACGATCGTATCGGAGGGTGAGAATACACTTGCCACAACAGGCACCTTTGAGGCAGACGGAGATGAGAATACCGATGCGGTGATCTACTCGAAGGACGATATCACCCTGGCCGGTACGGGAAGTCTCACGATTACGTCGACCGACAGAGGCATCTCATCCAACGACTCCCTGCTGGTGGAAAGTGGAACCTACGTGATCACTGCATCAAGCGATGCCCTGCGGACAAATGAGGACCTTACCATAGAGGACGGAACACTGACGCTTACCGCAGAGGAGTGTATAGAAGCAACGGTGATCACCGTAAACGGCGGTGCGATCAGTATCGCTGCCACGGACGACGGTATCAACGCATCGGCAAAATCCGACGAGCTTTCACCCTCGTTTACTCTAAACGGCGGCGAGGTGACCATTGAGATGGGAGCCGGAGATACGGATGGGGTTGATTCAAACGGAGATATATACATCAAGGGCGGAACCATCAGTATAAACGGACAGTCGGCATTTGACTATGACGGAAAGGCGGAATTTACGGGAGGTACGATCATACAGAACGGACAGGAGGTAGATACGATCACAAATCAGTTCGGCGGAGGACCCGGTGGCGCGGGTCCCGGCGCCTTTGGAGGTGAAGACTTTGGAGGCGAGGGCTTCGGAGGTATGCAGCCGGGTGGCGGAAGGATGCCGCGGGGCGATATGCAGTTTGATCCGAATGCGGAAAACCCTCAGTAGGAAGGAGTGAAAAAAACTTCTCAGAATGCCTCGCGTGGGATATAATAATAACAGTTATCGATACGTGAAGATGTGATCGGAAAGAGGCAGACTATGGAGACATACAGCAACGAAACATTTGATGAAGAAAGAGCCCTGTACGGCAGTACGGGGCTTCTTGTAGATCGCTGCCGTTTTGAAGGACCTGCGGACGGAGAGAGTGCCATGAAGGAAAGTAGGGATGTTACCGTGAAGGATTCCTATTTTGATCTTCGCTATCCCTTCTGGCATGATACACATGTGGTGATCACGGACTCTCTTATGACGGAACACTGCAGGGCGGCACTCTGGTACTCAAAGGATGTCCGGATGGAGCGCACGAAGGCCTACGGGATCAAAGCGCTTCGGGAGTGTGAGAACATTGAGATCAGGGATTGCGACATCTGTTCGCCTGAGTTCGGATGGTTTAACGACAATGTTCGCATGAAGGATACGACGGCAGAAAGCGAGTACTTTATGATGCGTTCGAAAAGGCTATACTTTGAGAATGTGAAGATGCGCGGAAAGTACTCTTTTCAGTATATCGAGGATTCCGAATTCGTAAAATGCACATTTGACACAAAGGATGCGTTCTGGCACGCGAAAAATGTAGTGGTCAGGGATTCGCTTGTGAAGGGAGAGTATCTGGCATGGTACTGTGAGAATGTCACCTTTATTAACTGCACCATCGTCGGGACGCAGCCTCTTTGTTACTGCAAGGGATTAAAACTTGTAGACTGCAAGATGATCGATGCAGATCTTGCATTTGAAAAGTCGGAGGTGGATGCAACGATCATAGGAAGTGTTCTTAGCATCAAGAATCCGAAGAGCGGAGAAATCCGCCTTTCACATGCGGACGAACTGATCATGGATGATCCGGATGCGAAAGCTGTCATTTTGTTTGATGAACCGGAGGAAAGACAGAAGTGTCCGTGCTGCGGTTATTATACGCTGCTTGGAAGCGAGGAGGATACCGCGTATGAGATCTGTCCGGTCTGCTATTGGGAGAACGATATCTCAGGAGAATACGAGACTTCCTACAGCGGAGCCAACAACATGACACTGGCAGAAGGACGGGCCAACTATGAAAGATACGGAGCCTGCGATCCGCGCTTTGTGAAAAAATGCAGACCGCCAAAGAAGGAGGAGCAGAAGGATGCGTAGAACAAGGATCATTTTGCTTGCGGCAATCCTCTCGCTCTTTGGGCTCGGTGGCTGCGGAAAGAAGCAGGAGGCGGTTTCCGCGGTGACAGAGACGATGGTTGTGACGGAAGCATCGGAAGACGTAAGCACACAG
>CAMOHF010000180.1 GCA_946614685.1 uncultured Clostridia bacterium
GCCTTGCCGTCGTGCATCAGAGCCTCAATGGTGTAGGTGGCTTCCGCGCCTGCAAATTTCTCCTTATCGGTCTTTCTTCCCTTGATCACGGGGATGGCGAGAACCTCTTCACAGAACTTTGCATATACCTCAAGCATCTGTGTGGTGCGCTCTTCCGCTTCCTCAGCGGTAGCGTGTGCCGTGTGGCCCTCCTGCCACAAGAACTCTCTCGAACGCAGGAAGGGTCTGGTCTCCTTCTCCCAGCGAACCACGGAACACCACTGATTGTATACCTTGGGGAGATCCCTGTAGGACTCCACTTCCTTCTGATAGAAATCACAGAAGAGTGTCTCGGATGTGGGACGTACGCACAGTTTCTCCTGAAGGGGTGCAAGTCCGCCCTGTGTCACCCATGCAACCTCGGGTGCGAATCCCTCAACATGATCCTTCTCCTTCTGAAGAAGTGACTCGGGGATGAACATCGGCAGGTAGACGTTCTCCACGCCTGTCGCCTTGAATCTGTCGTCGAGCTGTCTCTGGATCAGCTCCCAGATCGCGTAGCCGTAAGGCTTGATCACCATACAGCCCTTCACGCTGGTGTAGTCCGTAAGCTCAGCCTTTCTGACTACGTCTGTATACCACTGTGCAAAATCCTCCTCCATGGAGGTGATCTGCTCTACCATCTTCTTGTCTGCCATATCTATATCCTCTTTCCTTTAATATTCTTGTTCCAAGTCGATCACCGCGAAGGTCTCGCCCTCCGGCTCCTGCTTGATCTTTATATGCTCACCCGTTACGGGATGGTCGAACTCCAGCCTGGTGCTGTAAAGGCCGATGGCCTTGCCGCCCTTCTTCCCGCGAAACTTCGGGTTATACTTTACGTCGCCGTAGATGCCGCAGCCGATATGAGAAAGCTGTGCTCGGATCTGATGATGTCTGCCGGTGATCAGGTGGATCAGAAGAAGTCCCAGGATCCCGTCGTCCGTCTCAAACTCATCGATCAGCTCGTAGGAAAGCACCGCCTTCTTCGCGCCCTTCGCCCCGCTGTCTACGATCTTGGACATATTGGTCTTCGGGTCGCGCACGATGTAGTCGACAAGTTCCCCGCTTTCCTCCGGGATCTCTCCCGTGACGATCGCCTGGTAGTACTTGTCGATCCCTCCGTCGGTAAGCAGGTCCGTCATACGCGCCGCCGTCTTCTCGTCCTTCGCGAACAGCGTAAGTCCGCCCACCGGTCTGTCCAACCGGTTGATCAGGGCTGCGTATGGCTCGTCATCCGACGCGGTCTTTTCGTAGAGGTACTCCTTGATCTCCGTAACCAGATCCACATCGTTCGACTTGTCGCCCTGTACGGGCATCCCCGCCGGCTTAACCGCACAGATTAAGTATTCATCTTCGTATCGGATGTTTAACTTCATCTTCTCACGCTTTCTAAACTGTTAAACCATCTATGTATCATACCATATCGAACAACGTTTGCAAAATGGTTTTTCTCTGATATAATACATTTTATATGAACAAACACAGATGATTTCGGAGGCATAACATGACGAAATATAAAGCAAGAAAGCTATGTGCGGCGGCACTTGCCGCAGTACTCGCCCTCTCACTTACGTCCTGCGGTGGCAAGCAGGAGGGACTCGGCGACGCCTTAAGCGGCGTCGGCAATATCGCAGAGAGCACGGAAGAGCCCGGTACCACCGAAAGCGTTGCAACCCCGTCCGACGGAGTACAGCCTTATAAGGTGGCGAAGGAAGACCTGTCACCCATCGATATGGGCATCGGCAGGAACTACACTGCCGGACCTGACATGTACGCTGACGACGGCGTAGACCTTACCTCTGCGGAAGCCGTGGCCGAGCAGAAGGCCTTTGACGCATACCTGCTCGATCAGTTTAAGGAAGGTGTGGTCTCTGATTCCATCACCCTTCACTACACCATCATCCACCCCGAGACCTACGATATCAAGGTTCCCACCGCAACCTACGGCGACGCGGAGATGACCGAGGAATCCATGGCAAAAGATAAGGCCGAGGCGGAAGAGGATGCTACAAAGCTTCGGGAATTTGATCGTTCCCTCCTGACGAAAGAACAGAAACTCACCTATGACATCCTGAACACCCAGGTGGATTACAACATCGAATCCTACGATTTTCCGTATCTGTATGAACCCTTCGCATACACCAGCGGTCTGCAGTCCAACGTACCGATCACACTCTCCGAGTACAAGCTCTATACCAAGGCGGACGTGGAAACCTATCTGGCTCTGTTACGCCAGTTCCCCGATTACGTGAACGAGCTGCTTGCGTATGAAACCGAGAAATCAAAGCGCGGACTTTTCATGAACAGCCACAGTGCCGGCGAAGTCATCCGCCAGTGCGAGGAATTCATTGCCGACCCCGACAACAACCTGATGATCGCCACCTTCAACAGTCATATCGAACAGGTGGAGGGACTTACCCCCGAGGAGATCGCATCCTACAAGGAGGCGAACGAAAAAGCCGTTAAGGAAAGTGTGATCCCCTGCTACAAAAATATCATTTCCTACTTTAAGACACATAGAAACGACGGCAAGAACGAGCTCGGACTCGCTCATCTCCCGAAGGGCAAGGAGTACTACGCCTACCTCTTAAAGCATATGGGCAATGACCATATGACACCGGAGGAAGTGATCAATCGTTTGGACATCTCCATCGATCAAGAGATGGAAAACCTGATGGACATCGTATACGGCAACTACGATGCCTACTCTTCCTACTTCGATGCGATGGAAGCGAAAACTCTCTACAAGGATATCGATCCCGCAACGACGATCCGCGATTTCGAGAAATTCTACGCAGACCGCATGCCCGAACTGCCCGAGATCGACTTCAAGGTAGAGAATGTACATCCTTCTCTTGAGAAGATCGTAAGCCCGGCCTTCTTTATGACGCCGGCTTTGGACGATATCACACACAACGCTATCTACTTAAACCTCGGTGATGATCAGGACGGACTCTGGTTCACACTTGCCCACGAGGGCATCGCGGGACACATGTTCCAGTTCTGCTACTATTTGAACACTCAGCCGGCACCGATCCGTGCGCTGCTTGACTTTAACGCATACACGGAGGGTTGGGCCACCTACATCGAGCATCAGTCCTTCGCATACTACGATCAGTATGAAAAGCCCGAGTATGCGAACTTAGAAAGCATCAACCACCAGTTAAACCACCTTGTATCCGCAAGAGTGGAGATCGGTGTCAACTACGAGGGTTGGGATGAAGAGGCAACCAGAGAGTACCTGGTAAGCAAGGGCCTAAACGGTGATGCCGCCGGCGATCTGATCGACTATGTCATCGCTGAGCCCGCCAATTATCAGATGTACATCACCGGCTGGCTTTCCTTTGAGGATCTGCGCGCACACACCAAGATGATGCTCGGTGATCTCTACGACGAAAAAGAATTTCACAAGGTGATCCTTGATGCGGGTCCCTGCCCCTTCTCGGTACTCCGCGACTGGGTAGACTCCTATATTGCCGAGAAGCTCGGTTAGTTATTTTGAGGTTTATATGAAAAAGATTGTTTTAACCGGTGGCGGCACTGCCGGACATGTCACCCCGAATATCGCCATGCTCCCGAAGCTTTCGGAACTTGGCTACGAGATTTCCTACATTGGTTCCAAAGACGGCATCGAAAAGAAGTTGATCGA
>CAMOHF010000181.1 GCA_946614685.1 uncultured Clostridia bacterium
ATTTTATGTAGATTTCTCCGTCCATCGCGCGCATCAGATTCCGGCAGATGTAGAGTCCAAGGCCGCTGCCCTTCTTGCCGGCTGCATTGCTGCCCCGGTAGAAGGAATCAAAGATGCTTGTCTCCTCATCCCGTTTTAATGTGTTGCCCGAGTTGGTCACGGTAACCAGCCTGCAATCTTCCTCGTCTGCGAAGGAAATGCCGATATGCTTTCCGTCGCCGTACTTCATGGCGTTCTCCATCAGGTTCTGCAGTACCTCGAGCGCGCGCTCCCGGTCACCCGCCAGCAGACAATCCTCATACGGATCGATCACAAACTCCGTGCGCATGCGTGCGGTTTTTTCTTTATAGAGCGCAGCAAGATCATCAAGAACGCCCGTAAGATACCACGGCCGGTTCTCCATCCGAACCTTCTGTGCGTCCTCTCTTACGGCGCGGCGGATCTCCTCCACGTACGCCTCCAAGTCTTCCGCATTCTTTTTGATCCCGTCGTATGCTTCCTTTCGCTTCTCCTCGGTATCATAGAGCCCGGTCGCAAGCGCCCGGTCGTACAGTTTGATCGCAGAGAGCGGCGTTTTGATATCATGCGACAGCGTGAGGATCAGCGTTTTCTTTTCTTTTTCAAGAGCCAGTCGGCTTTCCTTCTCCTCCTCCATGTAGGCGCGCAGCCGATCCATCCCCCAGAGGAACTCTCCGTAGTACCTGCTTTTTTCTTCTTCGATGGGAACCGAGAGATTGCCCTTCGCCAGTTCCTTCGGGAGTGCGGAAATATCACGGAACGGCCGAAGCAGCTTTCTGTAAATGTAAAACGCTGCGATCACGGTACCGACGATCACTACCGTCCACACTGCGTTGATGACCCACAGTCCGGCGGGTTTTCCCCTGTCCTCACGGTAGGAAATCCGGTAATACTGTCCTTCCGCACTCACAGCCACCGCATATGCATCGTTTGTTTTTTCCGATGGATCGAAGGGCTTAATCTCCGTAATATACGTATAATCCGAGGCATCCGGCATACCGCCGGCTTCGATCACCCCGGCCGCACGCGCAACATCAACGCGCTCCGGGCGATTCTGATCACTGTTATCCGCGTACGCGAAAAAGAGATTGCTCAAAAATAGCAGCGCAATCTCCGCAGCAAGCAGCCATATAAAAAATATCGGTCTCTTAGATTTCAAATCGATATCCGACTCCCCATACTGTCAAAATATGTTCCGGATGCTTCGCATCCTTTTCCACCTTCTCGCGCAGCCACTTGATATGTACCGTCAGTGTCTGCAGTTCCGACTCGGAGTCACTTCCCCAAACCGTCGAGAAGAGATACTCCTTCTTCATGGTAACCCCGGGATTCTCCATCAGAAGCTTCAGCAGTTCGAATTCCTTTCCGGTAAGGTCCACCTCGCGGTCTCCCACAAAGAGTTTCTCGCTCACGGTATTTAAGCGAAGTCGACCGGCCGTGATCTCGTCCTGCTCAAACTTGCGCTTAAAGATGCCCTTTACTTTGGCGATCAGGATGTCGATGTCGTAGGGCTTTTCAATGTAGTCATCCGCACCGATGGAAAGTCCCTTTAACTGATCCTCCTTGCCGGTCCTTGCGCTGGTGATCAGCACGTGTGTGTTCCCAGTTTCCCGAACGCGGGAAAGCACGGAAAAGCCGTCCATCCCGGGCAGATTGATGTCTAAGATGAGCAGCTTGGCACCGTAGCGTTCGTAGAGCTCCATGGCCTTCTCTCCGCTTTCGGCACTGCTTACGGTGTATCCCTCCCTGCGGAGAAAATCCGTAAGCAGCGTCGCTATTTCCTTGTGATCTTCCACAACCAGTATGTCGATCATAATTACCCTCTTACCAGCCGAGATCCATCAGCCAGTTGTTCAAAGCCTTCTCCCGTTCCTTCTCAGACTTCGTTCCGTCGTCAGTATTATTATACTCACCTTCAATGTTTCCGTCCACTATATAGAGAACCCTAGAGCATCTTGCTGCCACCTTGGCATCATGCGTTACCATAAACACCGTGGTTCCTTCCTTGTTCAGCCGAACCAGTTCGTCGATGACTTCGGTAGATGAGGTCCGGTTTAAGGCTCCCGTAGGTTCATCCGCGAAGATGATCTTGGGCTTGTTGATCAGGCTGCGGCAGATGCACGCTCTCTGGAGCTGACCGCCGGATACTTCATTGATGTCATGGTCTGCGACTTCGATGATGCCGAGCTTGCGCATCAGCTCCAGAGAGCGGGCCACTTTTTCTTCCCTTCCGATGCCTTCCTTTTTGCTCTGAATGGCCGGGAGCAAAATATTATCCATAATGGTCAGATTCTTCATCATGAACATCTGCTGAAAGATAAAGCCCATATCGTCAAGTCTGACATCTGCAAGTTCCTTCTCGGAAAGGCTTGTGATCTCCTTTCCGTCGAAGATCACATTTCCCGCCGTTGCCTTGTCCATACCGGACACCGAATAAAGCAGGGTGGACTTTCCAGAACCCGAGGGGCCCATCACCGCAACCATTTCGCCTTCTTCCACGGAAAAGCTTACATTCTTCAATACATGATTCTGTCTTTTTTCTATTACATAGGTCTTACACAGATCCTTAACTTCCAATAATTTGCTCATATCTTTTTCCTCCTAAAATGTATCGATCGCTTACTCGATTCCCGCTGTGTCACTGCTCTTGATCTTTCTCGTGATCTGTGCCACCAGGAAGCTTACAACTACTGTGAACACGCATATGATCACCGGATAAGCCGCTGTCCGGATCAGGTCATATCTATACCGAACGGTTTCAAGTCCCATCATGGAAAAGATCGGTGTCATCGTAAGGGTTGTAACCGGCACCGACAAAATCACCGCCGCCACAACCGCAGCAACCGAGCAGATAAAAAACCTGAGTGTATGCCAACGTATGATCGATCTGTTTGAGAACCCGACAGCCTTAAGAAGTGCGATGTCCGTCTTCTCATCCGTCACAAAGGATCGCTCCATCAGGATCGTCACAAGCAGGATCACGATCAATGTGATGAGCAGTAAAAGTGTTTGAACACTTTCCATCGTATCGGCAACGCCCATAACCTCCACGCAGAATTCCTCGGCGTTATTCACATCCTTCTTCTCTACTTCAAAGACTTCGGCAACCGCGCTCTTTCTTTCCTCGATCATTTTGGGACTCGGCGCATCCGTAAAACAGATCGCATAATCCATCATCGCTGAGACGTGCGAATAATCTGTTTCGGCCTCAGGATGCAGCAGGATCGTATCCCCTGCATTGTTCATGGTCTGATATGTGGCAGCAACAAGCATCGTTTCTTCGGAATCATCGTATCGTACGGTAAATGAGTCTCCGATATGAAGGCCCGTATTCTTGCTTATCACATCCGTGATCGCAACTTCATTTTTGTTCTGCGGTGCGGAGCCGTCCAGAAACAGGTAGTCATCCATTTCGGCCTGCAATCCCGTCTGAAATCCCTCATTGTAGACGTTTCCGTCAAACTCAATCGTATACTTGTACATGACGTCATGCTTGACTTTGCACGGCAGGCCACGCGCCGCAAGCGCTTCCTCTTTTTCCTTCATATACGCAAGGTCTGCTTCTTTTCCTTCTGCCTGCACCTTATTCAACTGATCAAGCGAACCGGCATACAGATCTCCCCGCGCACCGAAGGTCGGTGCGAACGCATCC
>CAMOHF010000182.1 GCA_946614685.1 uncultured Clostridia bacterium
ATAAAATCATCCACGGAAAGCGGTGAGAAGAACTTCGCCGTGCCGTTGGTGGGAAGCACATGGTTCGGTCCCGCAAAATAGTCTCCGAGAGGCTCGGAACTGTACTCGCCGAGGAAGATCGCACCGGCATTCTTAATCTTTGTCATCGTCTCGAACGGATTCTTTGTAACAATCTCCAGGTGCTCGCTTGCGATTTCATTGACCGTATCGATCGCCTCATCCATAGAGTCCGCAACCAGAATGAAGCCGTAATTGTCAACGGACTTTCTGATGATCTCTTTTCTTTCAAGCACCTCGATAAAGCCTTCGACCTCATCGGATACCTGCTTGGCAAAATCTTCGGAAGTTGTGACCAAAATGGCGGAAGCCATCTCATCATGCTCTGCCTGAGAAAGCATATCCGCAGCCACATATCTCGGATTGGCGGATTCGTCCGCAAGTACCATGACCTCACTCGGTCCGGCCACGGAGTCAATGCTTACATGCCCGAAAACCGCACGCTTAGCAAGCGCCACGAAGATATTGCCGGGGCCCACGATCTTATCCACCTTCGGGATGCTTTCCGTGCCGTATGCCATGGCAGCGATAGCCTGCGCTCCGCCGCACTTATAGATCTCGTCAACACCCGCTTCATGCGCCGCAACCAGCGTCTGGGCATATACCTTACCCTCGGCGTTGCAGGGAGTGGTCATAATGATACGGGGAACGCCCGCAACCTTGGCAGGGATCACATTCATAAGAACGGAAGAAGGATATGCGGCCTTTCCGCCGGGCACGTAGACGCCGGCAATCCCAAGGGGCGTCACTTTCTGTCCGAGCATGATGCCTGCTGGATCGGTGTCAAACCAGCTTCTGGTCTTCTGCTTCTCGTGGTAGGATTTGATATTCTCGATGGCCTTTCGCATCACGGAAAGAAGTTCATCGGGAACACTCTTATATGCTTCCTCGATCTCGGCTTCGCTTACCTTCACGCTGTCACGATCCAGTTTTGCGTGATCAAATTTCTCCGTATATCGAAACAGTGCTTCGTCTTTATTCTGATGAACATCCGCAACGATCTCCTTGACGGTTGCCTCGAAATCACCGTAGTTGTCGGGGCTTCTCTTTAAAAGTGTACCCAGGATGTCCTTTTTGGTTTCCTCTGTTAATTTGACGATTCTCATGACTTGCCTCCTTCTTCGCTGTCTAAGATCTTCTTCATCTCGTCAAGAAGCTTCACGATCCTGTCATGCTGCATCTTCAGGCTGACGCGGTTGACACAAACTCTGGCGGAAAGCGGACAGATCTCCTCAAGCACCGTGAGTCCGTTCTCCCGAAGGGTGGATCCGGTCTCTACGATATCCACGATCACCTCGGAAAGATCCACGATCGGTGCGAGTTCCACAGATCCGTTCAGTTTGATGATCTCCACTGTCTGGTTCTTTTTCTCAGTAAAATAGCTTTTGGCGATGTTCGGGTATTTGCTTGCCACGCGGATGATCTCATTGCGTGAGAGGAGTTCTCTTGCGGACTCGGGACCGCAGACACACATCCTGCACTTTCCGAATCCGAGATCCATCACCTCATAGAGATCTCTGCCTTCCTCCATGATGGTGTCTTTTCCGACCACACCGCAGTCGGCAGCTCCGTACTCCACATAAGTCGGAACGTCGGACGCCTTGGCAAGGAAAAATTTCAGTTTATGCTCTTCGTTCACAAAGATCAGTTTTCTGGTATCCGGATCCAATGCCTCGGAACAATCGATCCCCATGGAAGAAAAGAGCTTCAGTGTCTTCTTGGCGAGACGTCCCTTAGCAAGTGCAAATGTCAGATATCTCATAGTCTCCGTCCTCCCTGAAAGTGATCATTTTCTTAAACTGCATACGCTCGGCATATGCTTTATACGCATCCATACTCTGCTTGTCGGACTTTCTGACAAGCATGGTGGACTCTCCGTCGCCTCTTAATTTCTCGGCAAATTTGATGGCTGCCTCCTGATGCGCTCTCTCGTAAACCACAAGAGCATCGGTATGCGAAACTTCGATGGCGATCTTGTTTCTGGAAAGTGCATTCATCAGGTCATCCACATAAATGGCAAAACCGACCGCCGGTGCATCCTTGCCGAACTGTGTGAGCAGATGATTGTAACGACCTCCTGTGACCACCGCATCACCTGTACCATAGGTATAACCGCGGAATACGATGCCCGTATAATAGTGAAAACGGCTGATCATCGAAAGATCAAAACTCACATACTCCGTAAGTCCGTAGGAAGAAAGCGCCGCATATACGCTTGTGAGTCTGCGGATCGCCTCAAGGGAGGTCTCGTTCTTCACAAGTGATTTGGCGTCCTCTAATATCTCGGCGTTGCCGAACAGTCTGTCAAGGGATGAGAATACCTTCTTTGTCGAATCATCGATGGAAAGCTTCTCAATATAATCCGAAAGACCGTAGAAGTTCTTGTCGGAAATATATGCGCGGATCCGCTTCTCCTCCGCCTCTCCGAAACCGGCTTCCTCGATCAGTCCCTTAAAGAAGGACACGTCGCCGATCTCAATCTGAAACTCGTGAAGTCCCGCGGCAAGAAGACAGTTGATCACACATGCGATACTGTCCGCATCGGAGGCGGAACTGTCATCGTTGATCATCTCACCGCCGATCTGGGTGAATTCGGAAAGCTTGCCCTGATGCTGATGCGCATTCACAAAGCACTTTCCTTCATAAGAAAGTCGTACCGGAAGCGCTTCGTCCGCATAATACTTTGCCACGGATCTTGCGATGCTGGGGGTGATATCGGGTCGAAGTACCAGGGTTTCGTTGTTTCTGTCGAAGAACTTGTACATTTCGTTCGACGGTGCCGATCCGATCTCCATATTAAAAATGTCGAAAAATTCAAAAGAAGGCGTCTCGATATCCTGGTAGCCGAAACGGGATAACACATCGTGAATCTTTCCCGTGATCGTCTGTTTCTTCTTCATCTCGTCACCATAGATATCTCTGACACCTTCCGGCGTTTGAAGCAATTTTTCGTTCATGCCATGTCTCCTTTTAAAAAACTCATGCACCCCCTATTTTCTAATACATTTTCAATAATGTCAAGCATACGTTTGCATTTCTCGAACAAATGTGCTATACTGTCACAAAAGAAACAAACATTCGATTTTTTATCATAAAGGAGGTCACTTATGCCATCCGCGAAATTATCCGCAAAACAGCAGGAGATTCTCTCCTACATGAAGCAGTGTATCCTTGAGAAGGGCTACCCTCCCGCCGTCCGGGAGATCTGTGAAGCCGTTCACTTAAAGTCCACCTCTTCCGTACACGCACACCTTGAGACCCTCGAGGAGAAGGGCTATATCCGCAAGGATCCCACCAAGCCCAGAGCCATCGAGATCCTTGATGATACCTTCAATCTCTCACGTCGCGAGCTGGTACAGCTTCCCATCATCGGCACGGTCACCTGCGGCGGTCCCATCCTCGCGCAGGAGAACATCGACGGTTACTTTCCGCTTCCTCCCGAGTATCTGCACACCACTTCATCAACAACCTTTATGCTGCGCGTGAAGGGTGACAGTATGATCGGTGCGGGTATCTTTGACGGAGACCTTGTGATGGTGGAACAGACTTCCACCGCCAGAAACTCCGAGATCGTAGTT
>CAMOHF010000183.1 GCA_946614685.1 uncultured Clostridia bacterium
CTCTTCTTACTTCAAAGGCGCCGAGCGGCCTCAATCGCTGACGGATACGCTTGCACAGGGTATCCTCAAACACATATCTGTTCTTCCCTTTGGTTCCGATCTCCGCATACTTGATCAGAAGCATTTTATAATTCATTCTAAATCTCCAATTTATGTTAATATATTATGTTAACAGTTTCTTATTTTGCCGTATATCTTCGAAGGACCGGCAGCAGTTCACCGATGGCTGCAAGCGCTCCGTCGATCTCTTCCTCCGTCGTCACATCCGACAGGGAAAAACGAAGGGTTGCCTCAAGCTGTTCCTTCGGAAGTCCGATGGCATGCAGCACACCGCTCTCCTTTTTCTTGTTGGATGAGCAGGCAGATCCCGCGGATACATAGACACCCTTGTCCTCTAAGGCATGAAGCATCACTTCCGCTCTGACGCCCACAAAGGAAAGCGAGACAACATGCGGTGCCTCACCGCTGTGATCCACCACGTCCGGCAAGGCCGTCGCACCATCGATCAGCTTCTTTTTGAGATGTGCTACTCGCTCCATTTTCTCGACAAGGCCGTCATAGATCCTCTTTGTCGCAAGTCCCATGCCGGCGATGGCAGGTACATTTTCTGTACCCGAGCGCATATCCCTCTGCTGTCCGCCGCCGTATATGATGGGCCGGATCAATGTCTTGTCTTTGATATAAAGCGCCCCGGAGCCCTTGGGTCCGTGGATCTTGTGACCGCTCATGGAAAGCAGGTCACAGCCGATCGTAGCAACCTTAAACGAAAGCTTACCGAACGCCTGCACCGCATCTACGTGAAAGAGCGTTCGCGGATTCGCCGCATGGATCAGCTTGGCGATCTCCGGGATCGGCTCGATCGTGCCGATCTCATTGTTCACATACATCAGTGAAACCAGTATCGTATCCTCGCGAATGGCATCCGCAAGCTCGCGGACATCGATACGTCCGTGTTCATCCGTACCGATGTAGGTGATCTCATATCCTTCCTTTGCAAGAAAATCCATCGGTGACAGAACGCTTGCATGCTCGATCTTCGATGTGATGATGTGCTTACCCGCTCTTCTGTGTGCCATGGCACCGCCGATGATCGCCAGATTGTTGGACTCGGTTCCTCCCGAAGTAAATACGATCTCCTTGGGCTTTGCTCCGATGGCACTTGCCACTTCTTCCGATGCTTTCCTGATATATTCTTCTGCGTCAACGCCCTTCATGTGCATGGAGGAAGGATTTCCGAAATCCTGTTCCAATACCTGAAGCATCAAATCCCGTACTGCGGGATCGATGGTCGTTGTCGCCGCATGATCCAAATAGATTTCCATGTTTGTATCCTCACTTGTCAATTGCAAATCCGATAACGGACAGTGCGCAAAGTCCGGCCGTCTCGGTGCGCAGTATCCTGTTTCCGAGGCTTATGATCGTTGCACCGGCCTCTTCTGCCGCGGCAACTTCCGCATCGGAAAAACCGCCTTCGGGACCGATCATGATCCCTACGGTCTTCACGTCACCCGACCGAAGTCTTCCGATCACTTCTCTGGAAAAATCCATCCCTCTGGCATTCTCGTAGGGAAAGAGAAATGCATCGAGCCTTTTCGCATCTTCGACAGCCTCAGCGAAACTCATATAGGCTCCGACTTCCGGAATGATACCTCTGCCGGACTGCTTTCCAGCTGCTTCGGCGATTGTCTGGTACCTGCCGCGCTTCTTCTCCATCTTCGAGGCGTCGAGTTTTACCACAGTGCGGGATGTCATCACGGGAACGATCCTTACCGCTCCGAGTTCAACGGCCTTTTGCACGATCAGTTCCATCTTGTCAGACTTGGGAACGCCCTGATACAGCGTGACCTGAACCGGAAGTTCCGATGCATTTCCACAAACATCGACAATCCTTGCGTCCACATAATCATCCGCAATATCCGAAATCTCGCATTCGTAATCTCTGCCTGCGCCATCGGATACGGTGATCCTGTCACCTGTGCGAAGCCGAAGGACACTCACCGCATGCCGGTAGTCCTCCCCCGCGATCCGAACCGTCGTCTCGCCGGACAATATATTGTTGTCATTCAGATAAAATCTATGCATACTGCCCCACTTTCACAAAAAATCATTTTATCACACGGCGTCAAGAACTGCAAGAAAACGAAAAAACCCCATCTGCAGAAACCGTCTGCCGATGGGGTCAGTTGGATTTATTTATGTGTAAGCGTTACCTGTGCGGACTTTTCAACATAGGAACTGCCGTCAGGCGTATAGTAGGTGATCGTAACTACCTCTCCCGGCTCGTAGTAAGCAAGCTCGGAGAGCAACTGGTCATTCGCCGTGATATCCTTGCCGTCAAGTTTTGTGATCACATCACCCTTCTGAAGTCCCGCTGTCTTTGCGGGAGAATCCGTTGAAAAGCTCTCGATCATCACGCCGGCCGGAACGCCGAATTCCTGGATGGTCTGCTCCTGTACGGTACTGCCCTCGATGCCGAGATATCCGCGGTCCTCCTGGGACAGTTTGGTGCGCGTCTTCATCTCCGTCAGGTTGTTGATGATATCCTGTACGGCAGAAATCGGGATGGCATATCCCATACCCTCGACACTGGTGTTGGAGTACTTGGATGAATTGATACCGACGATCTCACCCTTCATATTGAGCAGTGCGCCACCGCTGTTACCGGGGTTGATAGCCGCATCTGTCTGGATCAGAGGCGTGTCGTTGGTGGAGTTCATGCGGTTTAAAGCACTGACGATACCTGTGGTTACGGATTGTCCGTATCCTAAGGCGTTGCCGATGGCTACTACCTGCTCTCCCACCTTTAACTCATCGGAACTTCCGATGGTGGCCGTCTTGATAGCTGCCTTGGTCTCATCGGTAAGCTGATCCAAAGGTACCACGATCACAGCAAGATCGTTGTTCGGATCCGTGCCCTTCACCTTCGCTTCACCGATACCGCCGTCGATAAATGCAACGGACACCGAAGTTGCGCCCGCCACCACGTGATTGTTTGTAACGATCAGAAGCTCATTCTCATTCTGACCGATGATGATGCCGGAACCGGATCCCTCGGATTCATACTCTTCGTAGAAACCGAAGTAGGTCGGCACCTCCTGGATCGATTTGATGGTGATCGCCACAACGGAGGGCATCGCCGACTCCGCGATATCCGCCACATCAAACTCGAGAGATGTCTGTACGCCGTCACCGACCACATTGGTCGCGGGTATCGGCGTGTTGTATGTAACCTTCTGTCCGCTTTCATTCAGCGATGCGAGTTTCTTTCCCGCGATCAGATAGATCATACCGCCGGAGATCGCACCGAACAAAAGTCCGCACAGAACCGTGATCACAAGCTTCTTTCCGAAGCCGCCGGGCGATCCCTTCGTACGGGTTTTTTCGGCTTTCTTCGCTGCTTCCCGCTTCTTCGGCATATCCTCGGGCTTCGCTACATACGGTCTGCTGTACGCCATGCTTTCATTGTAGGCCGAAGCGCCGCCGTATCCCTGCGCATTAGCGCCGGAAGGCCGCATCTGTCCGGTATATCCCTGCTGCATTCCCTGATTTAAGTAACCGGTCTGTCCGTTCATGGGCATACCGTTTCCGTAGTTCATTTGATCGTTCACTTTGTCATCATCCTTTCAAAACTG
>CAMOHF010000184.1 GCA_946614685.1 uncultured Clostridia bacterium
TAAGTGCCGGCGTGTTCGGCGACCCCGTTCAACAAGCATATGACAGGTATCGCTGGTTTCTTTCAAGCACGTAGGCACCGAAGCGTATGCGGCTGCATTGCAAGGACAACGTGGAGCCGCCGGCGCTTAGCGAGGTACTTTCGAGCTTAGCGTCCGTTGCGTGCGGAACTTAGCGCAAGCGTGTCCGGGAAGGCATCACCATCCCGCACCGAGTATAAAAATAAGGAGTACACATGGACTACAACTTCTATGCTACGATATCACGTATGAAATACATCGACCGCTGGGCTTTGATGCGGAACACGCGCCAGGAGAATCTCTCCGAGCATTCGCTCGAGGTGGCCATGATCGCACATGCCCTGTGCGTGATCGGAAACACACGCTACGGCAAGACACTTGATGCCGAGCATGCGGCCATGATCGGCATCTACCACGATGCATCCGAGATCATCACCGGCGACATGCCGACCCCGATCAAGTATTACAACAAGGACATCAAAGACGCCTTCAAGGACATCGAGCGAGAAGCGAACACCAAGCTCCTTTCCAAGCTCCCCGACGATCTTAAGGAAGCCTACCAAAACATCTTCTTCAAGGAAGACAGTCACGCCTACGAGTGGCGTTTGGTGAAAGCCGCCGACAAACTCTCCGCTCTGATCAAGTGCATGGAAGAAGAAAAGACCGGCAACCGCGAATTCGTGAAGGCCCGTGAGGCCTCCGAGAAGATCGTGGCAGGGCTTAGCGAAGAGCTTCCCGAAGTGTCGGATTTCATACGCGACTTCCTGCCTGCCTTCGGCAAAACACTCGACGAGTTATAAAACCAAAGGATCATAGCATACAACCGAATAAATATTCGTATATAGAATCCACCCTGTAGATTGTCTTGCCGAACACGTACAATCTACAGGGTGGATTCTATTATGTATTTAGTTCTGAATGCTGTCGGCAAGTTTTACTTTCTTGTGCTTCTCGTACAGTTCCATGAACTCCTTGCCTGTCAGGTTCTCCTTCTCGATCAGGACAGCTGCGATGGCATCAAGGGCATCCATGTTCTTCTTTAAGAGCTTCTCTGCCTTCTCATAGAAGCCCTTGATCATATTCTTCACTTCGGTATCGATCTTGGTCTCCGTCTCAGATGAGCAGTTTAAAACTCTTCTGCGATCCAGATACTCACCTGTCACGCCCTCAAGCTGAACCATACCGAATTTGTCGGACATACCATACATGGTGATCATCGTCCGGGCGATGTTGGTCGCCTTTTCGATATCGTTGGAGGCACCGTTCGTCACAGAATCGAACTTCAGTGACTCCGCGGCACGACCCGCAAGCAGGGTGATGATCTCTTCCTCCATCTCCTTCTTGGTCTCGAGCTGTTTTTCTTCCTCGGGTACATTCCACACGTAGCCGAGTGCGCCGTCGGTTCTCGGGATGATGGTGATCTTCTGAATGGGCACGGTATTCTTCTGCAAGGCGGATACCAGTGCGTGTCCTACCTCGTGGTAAGCCACGATGCGTTTCTCCTTCGGAGAAAGCAGCTTCTCCTTCTTTTCCTTACCTGCGAATACCACCTCAACGGAATCAAGAAGATCCTTCTGTGATACAAGTTCTCTGCCCTTTCTGACTGCGGTGAGTGCGCCCTCGTTGACGATGTTCGCAAGGTCCGCTCCTACCGCCCCCGCCGTGGCAAGCGCAAGTTCCTTGAAGTCTACCGACTCATCAAGTTTTACCTGTTTTGCATGTACTTTTAATGTATCGATCCTTCCCTTTAAGTCGGGCTTGGACACGATGATCCTTCTGTCAAAACGTCCCGGACGCAGCAGCGCCTTGTCCAAGACTTCCGGCCGGTTGGTGGCCGCAAGGACCACGATACCCTTGGACGTATCAAATCCGTCCATCTCGGAAAGAAGCTGATTCAGGGTCTGTTCTCTCTCACTGTCACCGCCCATATGGCGCGTGTCACGGCTTCGGCCGATGGCATCGATCTCATCGATGAAGATGATACAGGGTGCCATGCTGCCGGCCTTCTGGAAGAGATCGCGCACGCGGGAAGCTCCCACGCCAACGTACATTTCCACAAATTCAGAGCCGGAAAGCGAGAAGAAGGGAACCTTGGCTTCGCCTGCAACCGCCTTGGCAAGCAGGGTCTTACCTGTTCCCGGAGGCCCTACAAGCAGAGCACCTCTCGGAAGCTTCGCACCAATGTCCAAGTACTTCTGGGGCTTCTCAAGGAAGTCCACCATCTCGGTCAGCGACTCCTTCGCCTCATCCTGACCTGCCACATCCGCAAATGTAACGCCGGTTTCCTTTTCCATGTACATCTTGGCTCCGGACTTTCCGACGCCCATAATGCCGCCACCCTTGGAGATGTTGCGCATCAGAAGCATCATCAGGAGATAGAACCCGAGGATCATCACTGCATAGGAGAGCACTGTTGACATGACAGCCGCACTGCCCTCATCCACTTCCTCGAAGGGAACACCCGCCTGATGCAGGCGCTCCACCAGTTCGTAATCATCCGTGCGGATGACATTGTAGGATACCTCATTCACCGATCCGCTGTCATCATGCTTCGGCTCAAAGCGGATCTCATCCTTGTAGATCTTCACATCCGTGACATTGTCATCCTCCAGCATGGTAAGAAACTCGCTGTAGGAAATATTCTCACGGCCCGCATTCTTGAAGCGATTGTAGGCCTGGTAGAAGAACAGCGTCAGTACGATGGAGAGCGCCAGGAACATGATGGTGGGATTCGGTCGTTTTTTATTGTTTCCGCCTTTCCCGCGGTCCGGGTCAGGCTTGTTTGGATTGTTCTGATTGTCCATAGGTTAAATCCTATCTGTAAAGAGGATACTTCTCCGTGATGCTTCGAACGAGCTCCATAGCCTTCGCATCATCCTTGTCGATCACGCAGGCCTTGATCGCATCTGCGATCACTACCATATCTGCCTCATCTGCGCCTCTTGTGGTAACAGCAGGGGTTCCGAGACGGATACCACTGGTCACGACCGGAGACTTCGGATCGTTGGGCACGGTGTTCTTGTTCGCTGTGATATGTACGGCATCCAGCGCCTTCTCCACTTCCTTGCCGGTAAGATCAAGGTTCTGGAGGTCTACAAGCATCAGGTGGTTATCGGTACCGCCGGATACGATGTTGAAGCCTCTCTCCATCAGAGATGCAGCGAGCTTGGAGGCGTTCTTTACTACCTGCTGCTGATACTTCTTATAATCATCGGTCAGTGCCTCGGCCAGGCAGACTGCCTTCGCTGCGATCACATGCATCAGAGGTCCACCCTGGATTCCGGGGAATACAGCCTTGTTGAAGTTGTACTTTTCATTCACCTCGTTGCTGGAAAGGATCATACCGCCTCTCGGTCCGCGAAGTGTCTTATGTGTGGTGGTTGTGGTTACATGTGCATAAGGGATGGGGCTCTCATGGCATCCTGCTGCCACGAGGCCTGCGATATGCGCCATATCTACCATCAAAACAGCGCCTACGGAATCAGCGATCTCACGGAATCGCTTGAAGTCGATGGCTCTTGCATATGCGGATGCACCGGCTACGATGAGCTTGGGCTTGCACTCCTTTGCAATGGCTGCAACCTGATCATAATCGATCA
>CAMOHF010000185.1 GCA_946614685.1 uncultured Clostridia bacterium
CTCTTCTCCGACGATCATGTACTCAAGCTGGAACTTCCCGGGTACGAGTCTCTTCAGACCGTCAAGTGTCATATACGCCGTTCTTCCCATACGCTCCATACGCTGATTGAATCCGACGATCAGATAGTCCGCCGTCCTTCCGGCAAAGCTTACGGTGATCGCATCCCCCACGGAAAGCCCCATATCACTGGCAACCGATTCCGTTACTAAAATCTCATTGTCATGTTCCGGCATCCGGCCTTCGATCATCACTGTATTCGAAGTGTTGTCAAAGTCATCTACGGCAAAGGTGTAAACCTGCTGGTCCTTACCGTTCGCGATAAGAACGGGTTCAAACTCAAACTGGGCAAGCACTTTTTTAACGCCCGGCAGCTTACGGATCCCATCTCCCATGGTTTCATCGCCCTCCGTTGCGGCAATTCCGGCCTCAAATCCCATGATTCTAAGCATCTGATCCGGATTGCCTCCGTAGGTTTTGAGCATGCCTCCGCCGAGCAGGGTTGCCGTACTGATAACCATAATGATCAGTGCCAGCACGATATTTCTTCCCATTCCGCCGAAGGTTTCCTTCAAGGACATCACCACCGGCAGAGGAAGTTTTGTCTTCTCCATCGAAAAATGATTCTTCTTAAAGTTGTGTACCGTGATACCTCCGCGAAGCGCATCCAAAACCGTGATCTTCCTGTAAGCTCTGCTGGCAAGGATGCCCACAAGCGCTACGATCAGAAGCAGACCGAAGACACTTCCGAGGACAGCAAGCGGATGCATGGGCTGATTCCATGTAAGGCCGAGTACCTGTGTCACGAGATCACCGAAAGGTTTAAAGGTAAGAATCGCCACAAGTACACCCAGCAAGCTTCCGCACAGTGCCACCAGCACAAGTTCGATGACCAAAGCAAGCCGAAGTTCCCTTACCGTATAACCCGAAGCTTCGAGAATTCCCGTGTTCTTCATGTTTCTTGTAATGAAGTTTTTCACGGAGAATGTGATGATGGTTACCGCAACCACAAGGATGATCAATGCAAACAGCATAATCACGGACATCACGATTCCCGGAAGGAAGACAGAACCTCCACGCATCAGATCCCAGTTAACCGCAATGTAATCGGTGTAGTCTCTGTCCGGATTCTCTTCCATTGCCGGAAGAAGGTTTTTCTTGTACGCATCCGCAACCTCTTTCTCGATCTCACGGGTATCCGTGCCTTCCTTCCTTGCCGCCTCACTGTACTGTCCTTTATGCAAGATGCTTTTCACCACTGTCCCGGGTTCGTCCTCGCACATGCGACGGATGGCATCCTGCGATATATACACCGAATACACCGTAAAATTCAAGGTTGAACAAAGATACGGATCCTCGGCATAGCCCGCAACTTTAAAACTGTATGTATGATTCCCGAGAACCAGCTCCATCGTCGATCCTTCAGGAAACTCACTCTTTAAGTAAAGTGGCAGAACAATATCGTTTTTCTCATACGCTTCCTCTTTTGAAATCACATGATGTATCTCGGGCCGGTCGTCGAAGCAGTTTACAAAAAATGCGTACTCGGCAAACTCTGCATCCCCTGCCTTTCGATATTTCAGGTACTGCATCAAAAGCGGTGTCTTCTCCACATTTCCGATATTCGGGTTGTCCGCAAAAGCTTTGTCTGCGGCCGCATTTTCTTCCGGTGTATCCTGATGGTACAGGAAGATTTCCGCACCGTTTATGTCACGATACCTGTCGTCAAGAACCTTCTGCATCCCCAGGATGGCAGACAGACAGTCCGCAAACAGAAAGGTTGTGATCAGGGTGAGAATAAAGAAGGTAATCATATCCCCTCTCTGACGCTTCATATTGTTTTTTGCGATCATCAATAGACGTGTCATACGCTTCTCCTCCTACCATCCCATTTCCTGAAGGAACTCTTTCAGCTTCCTGTGGCGGGCGAGTGCCTCCTCCTGCTTCGGATTCTTCTCATCCTTATAGTCTCCCATATAAGGGCCGAGATCCACTTCGTTTCCGATCACACCGTCGGCAAGATAGATGATCCTGTTGCCTCTTTCCGCCGCCTTTACGGTATGTGTCACCATTACGATGCTCTGCCCGTCCGCATTCAGCTCCGTAAGGACGTCCATCACATTTTCCGTATTCTGGGAGTTTAGCGCTCCCGTCGGCTCATCTGCGAACAGGATGTCCGGTTTGTTGATCACGCCTCTTACCACTGCGACTCTCTGCTGCATGCCGCCGGAGAGCTGTGCGGGAAACTTCTTCCAATCCGCTTCACCGATCCCCACCCGGGAGAAGAGTTCCTTCGCACGTGTGGAAACAGCCGCGCGTTCCTTGCTTGTCAGCAGTCCGCATACCATCACATTGTCCAAAGCGCTCATGGTGTCGTTTAAGTAGTTTTGCTGAAAGACGAAACCGGCATGCTTTCTTCGGAACAACGCAAGCTTGTCGTTACTGAACTTGGAAATTTCCGTGTCCTCTCCTTCAAAACGGTAAGTCACCGAACCGAGTGAAGGGCGGTCCATACCGGAGAGTGCGTAAAGCAATGTACTTTTTCCGGAACCGGAGTTTCCCATGATCACCGTGAAATCGCCTTCGTACACCGAAAGGTTCAAATTCTTTAACACATGCTGCTGCACGGATGCATTTGAAAATGTCTTGCATACGTCCTTCGCATTCAAAATCTCTTTTTTCATATCATTTCTCCTTTTAAAAAAAAATCCGTGACCGGTTGTCTGATCATAATTTACAACAACCCGTCACGGAAGTCTTTAGATGATTCTTCTGTAATTCTTAACTGTTTCTTAATTGTCTTCCGCGCCGTATCTGATACGTGACAGAAGTCCCCCCGCAGCCTTGATGAGGATGAAATAAACGAGTGTCGTTGCCGCAAGTATCATCACCTGCTCATAGCTTTCCGTGCGGATTATCTCCATCACCCTCGTCATATCCTGCACGGCGATAAAGCCGAGAACCGAGGTCATCTTCAAAAGATGAAGTGCGGATTCCCGGAAGCCGAAGGCGATACCCGTGCGTTCCTCTGAAAGCAGCGTTTTAAAGAACACATCGCCCTGAATGGCATACAGCCTGTAATCCTCCTCCGTCTTTCCGTCATTCAGCTGTTTTGCGTGATATGACAGATTGCCGTACAGGTCATTTCCGAAGGAGAGGGCAAATCCGATCACACCGGCGATCACGCCTCCGATCTTTAAATCTCTGTAGAACGCATAGTAAAGCGACATGATGATCATAAGCGCCGGAACGCCCTGGATCACCCATACCAGAGCCTTGACAAACATCCTGACGATCAAATGTCCCCTTCTTGAGGCCGCATAGGCGATCATGCCGATCGGCGTGCCCACAACCACTGCAAGCAGCGTCACAAGAATCGTGGTACAGATTCCCCCGAGGAAGAGCCATCCGCGTCCCTCCTGCAGGAATGTCACGGAAAAACTGTCCGCGAACCTGTGCAGCAGACCCTGACCGGAGCGATTCTTCACGGTGGCAGATACCACAAGCCGTACGCCGCCGTAGTAATCCGGCTCACCGAAGCAAAAACGTTCACCGCGCTCTTCGGAGACAGTCACGGAGCCGCAACCGAAGTCATACGTTCCCT
>CAMOHF010000186.1 GCA_946614685.1 uncultured Clostridia bacterium
GTGAACACAAGCGTAGCGCTGTGTGAACTTAGTAGCGGACCTGCTATGAGCACTTGGAATTTATCCAAGGTCTCAGCTCTACGACTCCACTAAATTCGAGCTTCGTTTCTCTCGCTCTCATTAAGTGTCGCTGTAGGCTTCGGGACTAAGATCTGCTTCGCAGATCCAAGGTCTCAGCTCTACGACTCCACTAAATTCGAGCTTCGTTTCTCTCGCTCTCATTAAGTGTCGCTGTAGGCTTCGGGACTAAGATCTGCTTCGCAGATCTAAGGTCTCAGCTCCCCGAGTAGGGCTCGAACCTACAACAACTCGGTTAACAGCCGAGTGCTCTACCATTGAGCTATCGAGGACTGCTATGAGCACTTAGGTGGTGACGAGCCTCCGGCGAAGTCAGCACCTTACGTGCGATGCGTGTCCGCGCCCTTAATGAGCACAAGCGAAGCGCTGTGCGAATTTAGTAGCGGACCAGTGTGAGCACAACGTGCTCGAACGGAGATGGAGGGATTTGAACCCTCGCGCCGCGTGAACGACCTACACCCTTAGCAGGGGCGCCTCTTCAGCCACTTGAGTACATCTCCAGTGCCATCGTTACGCTAAGTATACCAATGGGCGTGCGTCAACACGCTTGACTATAATACCAAAGATATGCCGTCGTGTCAATGTTTTTCGACGCCATACAGCATTTTTTTCTTACTCCATAAATTCCTTGATCATCCGCAGTGCCTTTCCGCGGTGGCTGATCTCGTTCTTCTGCTCGGGAGAAAGCTGTGCGGTGGTGCAATCGAACTCGGGCACGTAGAAAATCGGATCGTAACCGAAGCCGTTTTCGCCGACGGGATCGTAATTGATGCGGCCCTCGATGGTCCCGCGTACGGTCTTTACATCTCCGTTCGGGAAGGCTGCGGCGATGGCGCATACGAAGCGCGCGGTACGCTTTTCGTCCGGAACACCCTCCAGTCTGTCGATCAGCTTACGGTTCTTGATCTCGTAGGGCGTATCCTCGCCCTCGTATCTCGCGCTGTAGATTCCGGGTTCTCCGCCCAAAGCATCGATCTCAAGGCCACTGTCATCCGCGAGCACGACTGCGCCTGCTGCCTCAGGTGTGGCAGCGATAGCCTTCGCTTTGATCATCGCATTTTCCTCGAAGGTCTTTCCGTCCTCCACGATATCGATATTGATTCCCGCTTCTTTCATGGAGAGAATCTCATATCCCGTTTCGGCCAGGATCATACGAACCTCACGCATCTTTCCTTCATTTCCCGTAGCAAATATAATCTTCTTCATCTTCTATTCCTCTGACTTTTCCGCGTCTGTCTGCGTAGCCTTTCGCCCGCGGTAATCCGTGAAGGCCTTCAGGCAGACATTACAATTCTCTGTTTCCTCAGCGCTGTGCCACACCTCCCCGTAAAGGCTGATATAGCCCTCGCCATCGCTGATGTCGAACTTCTCGGTTCTGTCATCTGCGCTGTATTCGATGGCGATGGGGTGAACCGCATCCGGTGTGACCACGCGTACCACCACGGCAAAGCGCTCACCGTCGGCAAGTTCGATCTTGTCCGGCAGATCCACCGTATAGTACCCGGCGTACTGCATACTTCCGGCCACCAGAAACTCCCTGTTGTTCAAGGAATCCTGATCCTTGAAGTCGCGTACCAGATACACTTCAAACCGCGTATCGGGACCCGTAGCATAAAATGATACCGCCGAAAGGTCTTCCTTCTCTCCGGCTGTGTACACATTTGCAAAATAGGCTTCGTCGTGATTGTAGCCCATCAGGCCGACCCATCCGAGCAGATCTGTCTGGTAAATCTTATCGTAATTGTTCGGTTCCGCCACCTTTGTGTAGACGACGGACTTCTCGCAGATATTCTTGTCCTCATAGGACACGTAAAAGTATCCGTCCTCGCCGAAGGCTGTTCCCCAGCTGTTCTTGCAGATCCACGCCCCGTCCTTTAAAGGCATATGCGAGAAATTTTCCTTCGGATAATGATCATCCCATCCGACCACAACCACGTCATGATTCGGAATATCCTCCCCGTCATAGTAGTAGGAGGCATGCTCGGGCAGATAGTACTCGGATTCCGAATCCGCATACTCAAGGGAAAGAAACAGGGATGTCTCCACGCCGCCGTAACGGAAGATGGCGCTCTTTAGGGCTTCCATATCCCGCTCCCCGATCACCAGAGCTTCCTCAAGGTGCTTTACGGCCGTAAGGTTCGGGTCGGAAAGACCGTCGCCGTAGGGATCATCCGCCTCATACACCGGGCCCTGCCATGCGGCAAGATAGGCGATACTCATCGTCCGCTCTCCGCCCCGGTTCAAATCCAGGCTGTAGCTGTTACACATCGTCATGTGGTCCGTGGAAAAGATCGCCGTTTCCGCCGGAAGCAGCGTACTCTCCAGCGCGCCCAGCGAAGCAAAGGCCCAACAGGTACCGTATCTTCCCTGATCGCGCACAGGCGTTACTCGTCCGAATTCCCGCATGTCATACCTGTCCGGAAGCTTTTTCTCATCCGGCAGGACCTCGAGGTTGACCGCATTTAACGCCAGTCGATACTCCACATTGTAGAAGAGATAGGAAGCTATGGCATCAATCGGCACGTAAACCTTATCGTCTACCGGCTTCGTCACCTTACTTCCGAGCCGCAGCGTGTTCACGTCATTGACGACCGCCGTATCCTCACCCTCGGTAAGCGCGATCCGGGTATCACCCTTCATCACCAGGAATCCGCCGTTTCCGTCCTTCAGCACCGCGCACCCCATAATATTCTTCATGAAGTCCACGTCGACCATCAGTCGCATCTCGTCGCTCACGTAAAAGTCGTATCCGAACTCCGCGATATCCGCTCCGCCAACTGTCACGACCAGTTCCTTGTTCAGTCCTTCGATCAGGTTTTTCTCAAAGGTCTTTCGGCAGGTCTCCACCTGCTTTCCCACCTCCACCTGTCTTGCCGTATCGCGGCGAAGGACATATGGAATTGTAGCCAGGATCACGATCAGAACGATGATCCACAGCAGTTTTTTCATATCAGTCTTCCTTTTGTATCTTGTGTGCTTTCGGCGGTTTCGGTCCCATAAACTGATAGAAGTAAGACCGGATCATACCGTTATAGATCTTGCGGTTCTTATCCGCCTTGCGACCGATGTACTTTTCCGCATCCTCGTAGGATGTGATCAGGTACATCGACCAGTCGGAGAGATTCGCGAAGCTCTCGCCGATGGTTTTATAGAGCGCAGGCAATGCTTCCTTCTCTTCCAGACGCTCGCCGTACGGCGGGTTCGTCAGGATGAAGCCATAGTGCTTCGGGCTGCTTAAATCCTTCACATCCCGTGCCTGAAAATGAATGTACTTATCCACGCCTGCTGCCTTGGCATTCGCCATGGCGCATTTAATGATCTCCGGATCGGCATCATACCCCTGGATGTGCATCTCCACATCCCTTTTCACGAGATCCTTCGACTCTTCATACGCCCGATCCCAGTCGGTCTTCCGCAGAAGTTTGGTCCAGTCGCATGCCGTAAAGCTTCGGTTCATACCGGGAGCGATTCCCGCGCCGAGCATCGCCGCAAGGGGAAGATGATGTTTCATATTATCGTTCCT
>CAMOHF010000187.1 GCA_946614685.1 uncultured Clostridia bacterium
GCTTCAGAGATGAGGATGCGAGAGCTGACCGTTCACCGGGAGAGTTCTATCAGCTCGACTTCGAGATGAGCTTCGCAACCCAGGAGGATGTATTTAAGGTTGGTGAGGAAGTACTCGCCGAGACCTTTAAGAAATTTGCACCGGAAGGATTTTCCGTTACGGATACACCCTTCCCCGTGATCAGCTACAAGGAAGCGATGCTCAAGTACGGCACAGACAAGCCGGATCTTCGCAATCCCTTAACCATTATCGATCTGTCCGAGTTCTTCAGCAGATGTACGTTTAAGCCCTTCCATGACAAGACCGTGCGTGCGGTAAATGTACACGCCAAGCTTTCCAAGGGTCAGCACGAGAAGATGCTCAAGTTTGCAACCGGCATCGGTATGGGCGGACTCGGCTACCTCGAGGTACTCGAGGACGGAAGCTACAAGGGACCGATCGACAAATTCATCCCCGATGATATGAAGGATGAACTTCGCGAGAAGGCCGGACTTACGGTGGGCGACACCATCTTCTTCATCGCGGATGCCGAAAAGCAGGCAGCACTTTTTGCAGGACAGATCAGACAGGAACTTGCGATCCGTCTCGACCTTTTGGAGAAGAACGCATATCGTTTCTGCTATATCAACGACTTTCCGATGTACGAGTATAACACCGAGGAGAAGAAGATCGGATTCACACACAATCCCTTCTCCATGCCCCAGGGCGGACTTGAGGCCCTCGAGAATGAGGATCCCCTTACGATCCTTGCTTATCAGTACGACATCGTATGCAACGGCGTAGAGCTTTCTTCCGGCGCGGTTCGTAACCACGACATGAAGATCATGGAGAAGGCTTTTGAGATCGCAGGCTACGACAAGTCGGTTCTTGAAGAGAAATTCGGCGCTTTGTACAGCGCATTTCAGTTCGGTGCGCCGCCTCACGCAGGTATGGCACCGGGCGTAGATCGTATGATCATGCTCCTTCGCAACGAGGAGAACATCCGCGAGGTTATCCCGTTCCCCATGAGCGGTACCGCGCAGGATCTGATGTGTGGCGCACCCAGCGAGGTGACGGAGCAGCAGCTTCGTGAGGTTCACATCAAGGTAAGAGCTTAACCCGGAGGAAGTTCGTATGCAGATTACAGATGAAACCATCGAATACGTCGGCATCTTAGCGAAGCTTGAGTTGACCGATGCGGAAAAAGAGCAGGCAAAGCAGGATATGTCTAAGATGTTAGACTATGTCGGCAAACTGAATGAGCTTAACACGGACAATGTCCCCGCTATGAGCCATGCTTTCTCCGTATCCAACGTCTTCCGCGAGGATGAGGTTACCAACGCAGATGACAGAGAGAACCTTCTTTCAAATGCACCCGAGAGCAAGAACGGATGCTACAAGGTTCCGAAAACATTTGACTAAGAGCCGGGAGGATGCAACATGAGTTTGATGGCGATGACAGCCTGTGAATTGGGCGAGAAAATCAAATCCAAAGAAATCAGCGTCCGTGAGGCGGTAACAGCCAGCCTGGATGCGATCGAAGAAAGAGATAAAGACTTAAACTGTTTCGTCACCGTGACGGCAGAGAAGGCTCTGGCAGACGCTGACGAAGTTCAAAAGAAGATCGATGCGGGGGAGCTTACCGGCCCGCTTGCCGGCGTGCCCGTGGCGATCAAGGACAATATGTGTACGAAGGGGGTACTTACCACCTGTTCTTCCAAGATCTTAAGCAATTTCGTACCGACCTATTCAAGCTTTGCCGTAGAGCAGCTTGAGGCGGCAGGCGCCGTGATGGTCGGCAAGACCAATATGGACGAATTTGCCATGGGAAGCACCACGGAGACTTCCTACTACGGTATCACCAAGAACCCCTGGGATACGACCAGAGTGCCGGGCGGTTCCTCGGGCGGATCCGCAGCTGCGGTTGCAGCCGAAGAAGTGCCCTATGCTTTGGGATCGGATACCGGCGGATCCATCCGCCAGCCCGCGGGATTTTGCGGTGTGACCGGTATCAAGCCGACCTACGGCAGAGTATCGAGATACGGACTGATCGCATACGGTTCTTCGCTGGACCAGATCGGCCCCATAGCGAAGGATGTCAGAGATACGGCAGCAGTACTCGATATCATCTCACGCTACGACAGCAAGGATTCCACAAGCTATGCGAATGCTGCAGAGGATTTCTCATCTGCACTGACCGGTGATGTGGCGGGCCTTCGGATCGGTATCCCTACCGACTATCTTGCGGAGGGCGTGGATCCGGATGTTCGAAATGCGATCCTTGCGGCGGCAGAGGAGTTTAAAGCGAAGGGCGCGACGGTTTCCGAGTTTGCACTCGGTATGGTAGAGTATGCGATCCCCGCATATTATATCATCGCTTCCGCAGAGGCTTCCTCGAACCTGGAGCGTTTTGACGGCGTGAAGTACGGTTACCGTACCGCAGAGTACCGTGACCTCCACAATATGTACAAGAAGACACGTTCCGAAGGATTCGGCGCGGAGGTAAAGAGACGTATCATGCTCGGTTCCTTCGTCCTTTCCTCCGGCTATTATGATGCTTACTACGTAAAGGCCCTAAAGACCAAGGCTTTGATCAAGAAGGCCTTTGATGATGCTTTCGAGAAGTATGATGTGATCCTCGGACCTGTGGCTCCGACGACTGCCTTAAAGCAGGGCGAGTCCCTCTCCGATCCGATCAAGATGTACCTGGGAGATATTTATACCGTATCCGTGAACCTTGCGGGACTTCCGGGCATCTCCATCCCCTGCGGACTAGACAGTGCGGGACTTCCCATCGGCATGCAGCTTCTCGGACAGACCTTCCGGGAGAAGGATATCCTCCGTGCGGCATACGCTTACCAGAAGGATCATAAGTACGCGCGCCCCGCGTTCCTTTCAAAAGACGGAAAGGAGGGTGCATAAGATGAGCAAGACATACGAAACCGTCATCGGACTTGAGGTCCATGTCGAATTAAATACCAAAACCAAGATCTTCTGCGGATGCTCCACAGCCTTCGGCGGAGACGTGAATACCCATACCTGTCCGGTATGTACCGGTATGCCGGGTTCACTTCCCGTACTGAACAAGGCGGTTGTGGAGAAGGCGATGGCAGTCGGTATCGCTACCAACTGCAAGATCACCCAGAACTGCAAATTTGACCGTAAGAATTATTTCTATCCGGATAATCCGCAGAACTATCAGATTTCACAGCTCTACTATCCGATCTGCAGAGACGGATATGTGGAGATCGAGGTGGACGGACGAAAGAAGCAGGTCAGAATCCATGAAATCCACATGGAGGAGGATGCAGGAAAGCTGGTGCACGATCCCGTGACGGACAGCTCCCTTGTAGACTTCAACCGCTCCGGCGTACCCCTGATCGAGATCGTGTCCGAACCGGATATGCGTTCCGCCGAAGAGGTGATCGCATATTTGGATAAGCTCCGACTGATCATTCAGTACCTTGGCGCTTCGGATTGCAAATTAAACGAAGGTTCCATGCGTGCGGACGTCAATCTCTCGGTTCGGGAGGTGGGAGCGGAGGAGTTCGGTACCCGTACCGAAATGAAAAACCTGAATTCCTTCAAAGCCATTGCACGCGCCATCGAGAACGA
>CAMOHF010000188.1 GCA_946614685.1 uncultured Clostridia bacterium
TGAATATAACCTCTTACTACCAGGGAACCCAGACTGTTGCCGACCAGGATATAGGGCAGTTCCTCGTGGACTCCCTCCTCCACATAAGCCCGGACAGACTCCACATCGCGAATGGCCGCATCAGCTCCTCCTCCGTAAAAATACCCGAGGTCCCCGGGTTCTTTTACGCTCTCTCCGTGGCCTCGCATATCATGGATCACGGTAAGATACCCGTGTTCGGACAAATACTCCATGAAATCGATATAACGTTCCTTATGATCGCACATCCCGTGTACGATCTGCACGATTCCCTCGATGCGTCCTTCCGGCCTTATGATCAGGCCGTGCAGCGTAAGTTCATCATATTCGGATGGTACGGTAAATGGAATTCTTGTCAAACTCATTTTCGTTCTCCTTTATCCTGTGTCAATTCCGTATAGTCATGAATGGTCTGTTCGATTCCCGCGTAAGCCGCAGCCGGAAGCGTCGGATTGTCTCCCGTCACGGCCACAATGTGTTTGATGCCGGCGCTTTGCGCCGCCTGTATACCGACAGCACTATCTTCAAAGACGAGGCACCGTTCCGGTGCCTTGTTGATCAGCTTGCACGCCGTAAGATACAGATCCGGAAAGGGTTTATCGCGAAGCTTTCCATGTCTTTCCGCGATCTTTTCGGGATCAAACCAGCGGTACAGATCAAACCGTTCAAAGTAAAACGATATATTGGAAAGACAGGTTGCCGTGGCAATCGTCCTCGGGATTTTGTACTCAGTCAGATAATCCAGGAACTGCGGCAATCCCGGTGCCAGTGAAAAACCCGGGTCCTCGCGACAGAGCTTCCGGTAGATGCCTTCCTTCTCCTCCGTCAGCTGAAACTCCATATCGGTACTGATCTCATATCCCAGATAATGCTCCAAGATCTCCTTTGCACCGTGTGTTCTGATATAACGCTCGGCCTCGGCGGTATCGATGTTTCCGCCGGCGATTTCCTCCACATACAGCTTCCATGCTTCAATATGCTTGGGTCCGTCAAACACACAGGTGCCGTTAAAGTCAAAGATGACACCGATGATCTCGTCTAATTTCATCTACACTCCGTTTCTCTTGCAGACGTCCGCAAGTACACATGCATCACAGTGCGGTTTTGTTCTGGCTGTGCACACAGCCCGTCCGTGCTCCACAAACCTGTGGCACAGGTCGTTGCCCTCCGCGGGCGGAACAATGGCTCTTAATGCCTTCTCCACCTTGTACGGGTCCTTCTCTCCGTCCGTCAGTCCTATCCTTGCAGAGAGTCTGATACAATGCGTATCCGTGACGATGGCCGGCTTCCCGAAGACATCTCCGACGATCAAATTTGCGCTCTTTCTTCCCACGCCGGGGAGTGCAAGCAAAGCATCGAAATCCTCCGGAACTCTGTCGTGATACGTCTCATGCAGGACCGTCATGCAGGCTTTGATATCCCTTGCCTTGCTCTTTCCGAGTCCGCAGGGTCTCACGATCTTTTCGATCTCCTCCACCGGAGCTTCGGCAAGCGCGGCGATTGTCGGATATCTGTCATATAACATCGGTACGATCTCATTGACCCGAGCGTCCGTGCACTGGGCCGCCAGTCGTACCGACACCAGAAGCTTCCATGCATCGTCGTAATCAAGCGTACACGAAACATCCGGGTACGCTTCGGCAAGTCGCCGGATCACCTCTTCGACACGCTTCTTCTTCGTCATAGTCTTTCCTCTATCTAAGGCTTCTCGCCCGTCACCAGATAGACTCTGGCCTTCATGTACCGGTCCAGGAGTCTCTTGTTATAATCGTCATCACCCGGCAGCCTTGATGCATCACTGTTGTGCTCAAGATCTGCAAGTTTCACCTTCACCGCAAGCGGATGGTCCTTCACTCTGGTGATATAGTCCATGTAATCTTCCCCATCGGCCTTGGTGAGGATCCTGATCGCATCCACCACGGACTTCGGAAATCCCTCTGCTTCGATCTCTTCGAATGTAACGTCCGTATCCTCGACCACGTCGTGCATCAGTGCTACACAGATTTCCTCCTCCGTGTTCATCTGCTCCGCAACGTGGAAGGGATGGAAAATGTAGGGGACGCCGCCCTTGTCAAGCTGCCCCTCGTGCGCCCGGTACGCCAGCGCCATGGCTTTTTTCGTCAGTTCGGTGTAAAGCATGCTTTCTCCTTCCGCGCATCAAGCGCTACGGGAGATATTCTACCATATTCACAAAACCATGTAAATAAAACATCTATGTGACGGGTGAAGCTGTTCTAAGACCGCCGAGTAAAGCCTGTATCCGGCACAAATCTTCCTTTGTTTCGGTTGACGAATCTGCGAAAAATAGATAAAATAACAGAAAAGACCCGCCTGGGGAAAGCGGGTCAATCTGCGTTATTTCTAACGCGAAGGAGAAATGTGGATTGTTTCCAATCCGTATATGAATCTTGGGGGGATTCCATATATCAAAACAGCACTGACATGCTGTCTCGACCAATCCATCAGATCGATTTTGTTCTCCGACCTGTTGATGCAATCATACTAGATTGCATACAATTTTTCTATCACCGAAATGTCGTTTTTACCACATATTTATATCTACTTCATTCAGATACCGAAAATCCTCGCACCTACCCGTCAGGGTAGCCCGAAGAAAGGAGCATCATCCTATGGATATCAAGCGGGAGATTAATCATAAACTGTATATGCAGCGCGAAGAGAACATCAAGCACCTGGATTACGAACGTGAATTCGGCTTTTATAAGTCCATATCCTCCGGAAATATGGAAGAAGTCGTGCGCAGGTATCAGCGCTATTTAGACACCAACGGGAACCAGACCGAAGCCCAGCGAAACGGTACGCTCTCCAAGAATCCGATTCAAAACCGCAAGTACCACTTTGCGATCCTCGGCGCCCTCGCAGCACGTTTCTGCGTGGAGGACGGACTTGAGCGCGAGATCGCATACAGTATGACCGACGTCTACATCCAGCGTATGGACGAGATCTCGGACATCGAGGCCATCGAAAGTCTGCAGTGGCAGATGATCAAAGACTTTACCGAGCGCATGCAGGAGACCCGCAAGAAGAACATTTACTCCAAGCAGATCACCAAGTGCATCGATTATATCTACAACAACCTGCACAAGAAACTCAGAAGCACCGATATTGCCGAGTATCTGCAGATGACTCCCGCATATCTCTCCAAGCTTTTCTCCAAGGAAGTCGGCATGCCGCTTTCCGCCTACATCAAGGACCAGAGACTTTTGGCCGCAGCACAGATGCTTCGGTTCTCGGACTTTTCCATTGCGGAGATCGCGGACTACTTTGAGTTCTCATCGCAAAGCCACTTCACATCATCCTTTCAGGAAAAGTACAAACTGACACCCAAGAAGTACCGTGACAAGTACTCTCACAAGGCACTGGACAATTAAAAAATCCGCCGGACGTATGTCCGGCAGATTTTTTTATACATTTATTTCTTGTCCGCAAGCAGCATCTTCAATACTTCTTTGACGGTCTTCACAGGAATGATCGTGAGCCGTTCTTTCACTTCGTCCGCAACATCGTCAAGATCTTCCACATTCTCAT
>CAMOHF010000189.1 GCA_946614685.1 uncultured Clostridia bacterium
GTTCACAGTGCTACTCGGAGATCGACGTAAAGAGCTTTTTCGAATAAACGATACAGGAGTTTTCTGACATGGAGATGAAAAGAATCTTACTCAAGCTTTCCGGTGAGGCGCTTGCCGGAGATAAAAAGACAGGTTTTGACGAGGCAACCGTGGATGCGGTAGCGGCCCAGATCAAGCAGGTGCTTGACCTCGGAACCGAGATCGGCATCGTGATCGGCGGCGGCAACTTTTGGAGAGGCCGTACCTCGGAGCATATGGACCGTGTGAAGGCAGACCAGATCGGCATGCTTGCCACGGTGATGAATTGTATCTATGCGGCGGATGCCTTGAGAAGACAGGGCGTCAAGACGCACATCATGACACCTTTTGCGGTGGGCACGATGACAGAATCCTTTAACAGGGATCTGTCCATCGAGTATCTTAAGTCCGGTGAAGTATGTTTCTTCGCGGGAGGTACGGGACATCCCTACTTCTCCACGGATACGGCAACAGTGCTTCGCGCCATTGAGATCGAGGCGGATGTGATCCTCTCGGCGAAGGCCATTGACGGCGTCTACGACAGCGACCCGAAGACGAATCCGAACGCGAAAAAGTACGATAAGATCGCACTGTCGGAGATCGTCGATCAAAAGCTCGGGGTTGTGGATCTTGCGTCTGCAGTACTCGCACTCGAGAACAAGATGCCGATGATGCTTTTCGGACTTGCGGAAGAGGGCAGCATCGTGAAGGCTGCAAGCGGCGGATTTACCGGCACGCTGGTTACTTGTGAATAATTATTTCGGAGGAATTTTAATATGTTAACAGATTACGAAAGCAAGATGCAGAAGACCTTGGATAATCTTACCAATGAGTACGCCTCGATCAGAGCAGGTCGTGCGAACCCGCACATCTTAGATAAGATCAAAGTAGATTACTACGGCACACCGACACCGATCCAGCAGGTGGCAAATATTTCCGTACCCGAGGCAAGAACCCTGCAGATCGCACCCTGGGAGCCTTCATTGATCAAGGATATCCAGAAGGCTATCATGAATTCCGATCTCGGTATCAACCCGAATACCGACGGCAAGACCGTGATCCTTTCCTTCCCCGAGCTTACCGAGGACAGACGTAAGGAACTTGCCAAGGACATCAAGAAGAAGGGCGAGGACGCGAAGGTTGCGGTTCGAAATGTACGCCGTGATGCCAACGACGCCGTGAAGAAGGCGAACAAGGCCGGAGATCTTTCCGATGACGAGGCAGCAGGCGAAGAGGCAGACATCCAGAAACTGACCGACAAATTTGTCGGTGAGATTGAGGCTGCTGTTGAGGCAAAGACCAAGGAGATCATGACCGTATAGTATGACAAAGGTGATTGACGGAGAAGAGTTGAATATTCCCACCCACGTGGCCATCATTATGGACGGCAACGGACGCTGGGCGAAGAAGCGACATCTGCCGCGGGGCATGGGTCACCGTGAGGGCGGCAAGACGATGGAGCAGATTCTTGAGGATGCGAAGGATCTTGGTATCCGTTATCTCACCGTGTATGCATTTTCCACGGAGAACTGGAAGCGGTCCGTGGAGGAAGTCACCGGCATCATGAATCTGTTGCGCAAGTATCTGAAGGACTGCGTTGAGCGTTCCATGAAGAACAATATGCGCGTCAGGGTGATCGGTGATACGAGCGCACTGGCAGAAGACATTCAGGAGAGCATCCGTCACTTGGAAGAGGTGACGAAGGACTGCGACAGCATCGATTTTCTGATCGCCATCAATTACGGCGGCAGGGATGAGATCCGACGCGCAGTGAAGAAACTTACCGCACAGGCTGCGGCGGGGACGATCGATCCCGACAGTATCGATGAACAGATGATCTCCGATTCTTTAGATACGGCAGGGATACCGGATCCGGATCTGTTGATTAGGACAAGCGGAGAAGAGAGGCTGTCCAACTTCCTTACCTGGCAGCTTGCCTATACGGAGTTTTATTTTACGGATTGTCTGTGGCCGGATTTTGACAGGAACGAACTTGTGACGGCCATTAGATATTACAACAAACGAGACAGAAGATTCGGCGGAGCGTAAAGGACATGTTTAAGACCAGATTATTAAGCGGAATATTACTTGTGATCCTGATCGTGGCCGTACTTTATTGCGGCGGATATGTAACCGCAGGGGCGATGTTATTCGTATCTTTAGTGGGAGTGTTTGAACTTCTGCGTGTCTACGGGATCGAAAAAAAGCCCATCGGCTTCGTTGCCTACATAGCGACCGCAGCCCACTATGCGGTGCTGATGCTTGGACGTGAGGATCTGATCCTCCCTGTGGCACTCGGCATGCTGCTTCTGGTGCTGGCTGTCTATGTTATCACCTATCCGACCTACACGGACAAGGATGCGCTTGCATCCGTCTTTGCATTTTTCTATGCGGGGATGCTCCTTTCCTACATTTACCTGATCCGTAAGATGCCGGACGGCGGTGCGCTTGTGGTGATGGTCTTTGTATGTTCCTGGGTGAATGACACACTTGCTTACTGTGCGGGCGTAACCCTCGGCAAGCATAAGATGTCACCGAAGCTTTCACCGAAGAAGAGTGTGGAGGGACTGATCGGAGGATTGCTCGGATCCACGATCGTCGGTGCGCTTTACGGCGTTTTCTTTAATGCGTATGTGACGGAGCTTTCTCTTGCACCCGTGATCTTCGGCGCGGCGGGACTGCTCGGCGCGGCTGTTGCGGTGATCGGAGATCTTGCGGCGTCCGCCATCAAGCGAAACAACGATATCAAAGACTATGGAAAGCTGATCCCGGGACACGGTGGCGTGCTGGACAGATTTGACAGCATCCTTTTTACGGCTCCCATTGTCTACTATACATTTCTCTATACCATAGGACATCTTGGAGGTTGATGTGAAAAATATAGCGATCATCGGGTCGACGGGTTCCATCGGAACCCAGACCCTGGATATTGTGCGTGAGCACGAAGATCTTTCCATCGTCGCACTTGCGGCGGGGAGCAATATCAGATTACTTGAAAAGCAGGCGAGAGAGTTTCGGCCTGCTATTGTTGGCGTATGGGATGATGATAAGGCCCTGGAGCTTCGCAACAACTTAAAAGACACGGACATCAAGGTCGTAAGCGGACTCCACGGACTGATCGATGTGGCGACCTACATCCGCTCGGACATTTTAGTCACGGCGGTGGTCGGTATGATCGGTATCCGTCCCACCATCGAAGCCATCAAGGCCGGCAAGGATATCGCCCTTGCGAATAAAGAGACTCTGGTTACGGCGGGACATTTGATCATGCCGCTTGCCAAGCGTTCCGGTGTCAGGATCCTTCCGGTGGACAGCGAACACTCGGCCATCTTCCAGTGCCTCCACGGCGAAAAGCATAACAAGATCAGCCGGCTGCTTCTTACGGCGTCCGGCGGACCGTTCAGAGGAAAGACGAGAGAAGAACTTGCCGGCGTCACGGTAGCGGATGCCTTAAAGCACCCGAACTGGTCGATGGGAAAGAAGATCACCATCGATTCCGCGACCATGGTGAACACGGGTCTTGAGGTGATCGAGGCCAAGTGG
>CAMOHF010000190.1 GCA_946614685.1 uncultured Clostridia bacterium
ATAGTAAAGGTCATTTCCCTCACGGGTACGCTCTCCTACGCCGGTGAATACGGAGTATCCACCATGCTGTGTTGCAATGTTGGTGATCAGCTCCTGGATCAGAACCGTCTTACCCACACCTGCTCCTCCGAAGAGACCGACCTTACCACCCTTCTGGTAAGGGCAGAGGAGATCTACGACCTTGATACCGGTCTCAAGGATCTCCGTATCGGTTGCCTGCTCCGAGAACTCGGGGGCTTTTCTGTGAATGGGAAGGTAGGTGTCTACCTTGGGGGCCGGCTTCTCGTCAATGGGCTGTCCGAGCACATTGAACATACGACCCAGTGTCTCTTCGCCGACAGGCACCGTAATGGGCGCGCCGGTTCCGATTGCCTCCATACCACGAACCAGTCCGTCCGTGGGTCCCATGGCAATACATCTAACCGTATCATCACCCAGATGCTGGGAAACCTCTGCTACGAGGGTCTCTCCGTCCGCACGCTTGATGTTTACCGCATCATAAATCTCAGGCAAGGACCCGGCCGGGAACTTGGCATCGATTACGGCACCGACGATCTGGGTAATCTTTCCTACATTTGTCTCTGCCATTTATCTTTTTCTCCTTTGTCAACTCTAAGCGCGGGGCTTCTAGCCTACCGCATCCGCACCTGCTATGATCTCTGTAAGCTCCTGGGTGATCGCTCCCTGACGGGCTCTGTTGTAAGAGAGCTCTAAGTTCGCGATCATGTCCGCCGCGTTGTTCGTAGCGGAATCCATGGCCTGCATGCGGGCACCGTTCTCGCTGGCTACCGCCTCAAGAAATGCACCGAAGATGATGTTGGACATGTACTTCGGGATCACCCGGTCAAGCACCGTCTCGTCATCCGGCTCAAAATTCATCAGAAGCTTGTCGTCCGCAACACTTGTGGTATCGAAATCCTCAGGATCGATCGGGAGCAGTTTGATCACTTTCGCTTCCTGCGTCACCGTGTTCTTGAAGTTCGTGTAAGCAAGATAGATCTCGCCGATCTCTCCCGCCTCATACTGGGTGAGCAGCTGCTTGGTGAGTTCCATCGCATCTCCGAAAAGCGGTGCATTGATCACTTCCGAAAGATCCTGATGGATGGTGTAGCCCTTGCGGCGAAGGCCTTCGATTCCCTTCTTACCGATGGCGTACACGAAGGTATCCTCCTTGGGAAGGTCTGCGGCCAGGATGGCTTTTACGACGTTGGAGTTGTAGCCGCCTGCAAGTCCTCTGTTCGAGGTGATGGCTACAACTGCTTTTTTGTTCGTCTTGCTTTCCTTCAGGAACCTGTGGTCCACATTGCGGGTCTTGGCAAGGATGGAGCAGATGGTATCGTAGAGCATGTTAAAATATGGCTTGTTGTTCTCGGCACGCTGCCTGGACTTCTGGAGCTTGACGGTTGCGACAAGCTTCATCGCCTTGGTGATCTGCTGCGTGCTCTGGACGCTTTCCTTGCGTCGCTTGATGTCTCTCATAGACGCCATAATGACTCACCTCGCTAAAAGTTCTCCTTAAACTCAACGATCGCCTTGGAAATGGTCTCGGAGAGTTCGTCGCTGATCTTCTTCTCCGTACGGATGGTTTCGAAGATCTCGGGATACTTGGTGTCAATAAATTCAAAGAGTCCGCTCTCAAATTCGGCGATGCGGGAAACTTCCACATCCAGCAGATACTTCTTGGTCGCTGCAAAGATGATGACAACCTGACGCTCAACCGGCATCGGTGCGTACTGGGGCTGCTTCAGGATCTCACGGATTCTTTCACCCTGTGCAAGCTTTTCTTTGGTATCCGCATCCAGCTCGGAACCGAACTGGGAGAATGCCGCAAGTTCTCTGAACTGTGCGAGCTCCACACGGATGGGAGCAGCAAGTTTCTTCATGGCGCCGATCTGTGCCGCACCACCAACTCGGGATACGGAGAGACCTGCATTGACCGCCGGACGGAAACCGGAGTTGAACATCTCTGTCTCGAGATAAATCTGTCCGTCGGTGATGGAGATGACATTCGTCGGAATGTAAGCCGATACATCACCCGCCTGGGTCTCGATGATGGGAAGGGCTGTTAAGCTTCCTCCGCCGAGAGAGTCGTTCAGCTTTGCTGCACGCTCCAAAAGTCTTGAGTGTAAGTAGAAGACGTCTCCGGGGTAAGCCTCACGTCCGGGGGGTCTACGAAGGAGCAATGACAGTGTACGGTAAGCGGTTGCGTGCTTGGACAAGTCATCATAGATGATCAGAACGTCCTTGCCTGCTTCCATCCACTCCTCGCCGATCGCGCAGCCCGCATAAGGTGCGATGTACTGCAACGGCGCAAGCTCACTGGCTGTGGATGCAACCACCGTCGTGTACGACATAGCGTCATACTCATTCAGTGTCTTCACAATATTCGCAACCGTGGAGGCCTTCTGTCCGATAGCTACATAAATACAGTAAACATCCTGGCCCTTCTGGTTGATGATGGTATCGATGGCAAGCGCCGTCTTTCCGGTCTGTCTGTCACCGATGATAAGCTCTCTCTGTCCTCTTCCGATGGGAACCATGGCGTCGATCGCCTTGATACCTGTCTGAAGCGGTGTATCTACAGACTTACGTGAGATAACGCCCGAAGCGACTCTCTCGATCTGTCTGGTCTTGGTGGTGGCGATGGGTCCCTTGCCGTCGATCGGCTGTCCCAAAGCGTTAACGACACGACCGAGCATCGCGTCACCGACGGGAACCTCTACCACACGTCCCGTCGTCTTAACGGTATCACCTTCATTGATATGCTTGCTTTCGCCGAGCAAAACGGCTCCCACGTTGTCCTCCTCGAGGTTTAAGACCATGCCGTATACCTCGCCGGGGAACTCGAGAAGCTCACCCTGCATCGCGGAAAGCAGACCATGAACTCGTACGATACCGTCCGCAACCTGGATGACAGTTCCCACATCAGACGTCTCAAGCTTGGTCTGATAGTTTTTGATCTGTTCCTTGATTACGGAGCTGATTTCTTCCGGTTTCAAATTCATGGACTACGAACACCTCCTAACTATGAGCGTGCCAGAGTCTGTGACATCCGGTTTAATTTGGTCCGGATACTGGAGTCCACAACTCTGTCTTCTATCCTGATGACGAGTCCGCCGATCAAAGAGGGGTCTACCTGATAAGCCGCCTCAATCGACTTGTAGCTCGTCGTGTCAATCAGTTTCATCTCAATGGCCGCCTTCTGTGCCGACGTCAGTTCCACTGCCGAAGTCACCAAGGCAAGTCCGATATTCTTGTGCTTTTTCACCTGTCTGGCGTAGTATTCAAAGACCGAAATGATCTCTCCGCCGTGATCCTTGTCCGCCATCAGCGTCATGGTCCCGACGAGTTCGTCCGAGATCCTGCCCTTAAATGTATTCTCGAGCACCTGCTTCTTCTCTTCCTTGTCGATCTGCGGATGCGTAAGCAGCGAAAAGAGATCACTGTTCTCGCGCAGAACGGGAAGAAGCGTCATAACCTCTTCGTAGAGTGTATCGATCTTTCCTTCTTCTGCCGCAAGTTCAAAGAGCGCGTTGCCAT
>CAMOHF010000191.1 GCA_946614685.1 uncultured Clostridia bacterium
GATCACAGACTATGACGTATATCTTTTCGCCGAGGGCAAGGATTACGATATCTACGACAAATTAGGCGCACACCCCATGACCATCGGCGGTGTGAAGGGTACCTACTTTGCGGTTTGGGCGCCGCACGCAAGAAGAGTTTCCGTTGTGGGTGATTTCAATATGTGGGACGGCGCGCTGCATCCGATGATGCTGCACCCCGAGTCAGGTATTTATGAGATCTTCCTTCCGGACGTGATGCCCGGCGCGGTATACAAGTATCAGATCCTTACAAGAGACGGCGAGATCCTTTACAAGGCCGACCCTTACGGAAATTACAATCAGGTGCGCCCGGACAATGCAAACATTGTGGCGGATCTTACAAAGTATAAGTGGAACGAAGCTGCCTGGATGGAGGCAAGAAGCAAGGTGTCCCGCGTAGAGCGGATGAAGAGCCCTGTATCCATCTATGAGTGTCACCTGGGATCCTGGAAGAAAAAGATCGAGGACTCCGATTTCGGTTTCTATAACTACCGCGAGCTGGCGGATATGTTGGGAGACTACATCAAGGATATGGGCTATACGCACATAGAGCTGATGGGTATCGCAGAGTATCCCTTCGACGGTTCCTGGGGCTATCAGGTTACGAACTATTACGCACCTACCAGTCGCTACGGCACACCCGATGATTTCATGTATTTCATCGACCATATGCATAAGCTGGGCATCGGTGTTATCCTTGACTGGGTACCGGCACATTTCCCGAGAGATGCACATGGCCTCGGCAGATTCGACGGCATGCCGCTCTACGAGCATCCGGATTCAAGACGTGGCGAGCATCCCGACTGGGGTACTTACATTTTCGATTACGGCCGCAACGAGGTAGCCAATTTCCTCACATCCAATGCACTTTTCTGGGTTGAGAAGTTCCATGTGGATGCGCTCCGTGTGGATGCGGTGGCTTCCATGTTGTATCTTGATTACGGCAAGCAGAGCGGACAGTGGCTTCCTAACGAGGACGGTGGCAACGAGAACTATGACGCCATCAAGCTTCTTCAGAATATCAACACTGTATTGGAAGAGAGAAATCCCGGCGCATACATGATCGCCGAGGAGTCCACCGCATGGGCGGGCGTTACGTCTCCCGCATCGATGAAGGGACTCGGCTTCCTCTTCAAGTGGAATATGGGATGGATGAACGACTTCCTTGAGTACATGAAGCTGGATCCCTACTTCCGTTCCTTCAACCACAACAAACTGACCTTCAGTCTGACCTACACCTATGCGGAGAACTATGTGCTCGTGATCTCCCACGATGAGGTTGTACACTTAAAGTGTTCCATGATCAACAAGATGCCCGGTTTCGAGTTCGACAAATTTGCGAACCTCCGTGCAGCTTACGGCTTTATGTTCGGACATCCCGGCAAGAAGCTCCTCTTTATGGGACAGGAATTCGCGCAGCTGCGTGAGTGGAGCGAGGCGAGAAGTCTTGACTGGTTCCTGCTCGATCAGCCGCTGCATGCGAAGATGCAGAACTTCGTGAAGGCGCTCAATCACATGTACACGAAGTATGATGCGCTTTACTACAATGACAACGAAAACATGGGCTTTGAGTGGATCAAGTGCGATGACGCCGAGAGCGGTATCGTATCCTTCATCCGTCGCGGCAAGACAGCGAAGGATCAGCTGATGTTCGTATGCAACTTCGTTCCGGTGGAGCGTACGACACATATGGTCGGTGCACCGTGTCTCACCAAGTACGAGGAGATCTTAAACTCCGACGCCGAGGAGTTCGGCGGCAAGGGACGCGTGAACGGAACCGTGATCGCCATGAACCAGCCCTGCGACAGAGGCAAATATTCCCTCTGCCTGACCATCCCGCCACTTTCCGTGATGGTATTTAAGTACGATTACACAGATAAGAAATAAGCTATGCATACATTTAAAAAGATAAGCAGGATCGCGCTTGTGATACTCGGATGTTTTATACTCCTTGCGGCAGGCGCGTCCGTCGCCATCAACCTTTACGTGAAGAAGCACATCAGTAAGCGCATCCTCACTGCGGAAGAGGCAGCGAAGCTTGATGATGTGGATTGCATCATCGTTCTGGGCGCTTCCGTGAAAGGCGGCAGCCCGAGCAAGATGCTCGAGGACCGGCTTACGACCGGCATCGAGCTCTACAAGATGGGTGCTTCGCCGAAGATGCTGATGAGTGGCGACAATATGAGTGAGTATTACAATGAGGTCGCCGTGATGAAGGACTATGCAGTCAGTCACGGCGTTGCTTCCGAGGACGTCTTTCTCGACCATGCGGGATTCTCCACTTATGAGAGTATGTACCGTGCACGAGATGTCTTCGGTGCGAAGAAAGTGATCATCGTGACCCAGAGTTATCATCTCTACCGCGCGGTCTACGATGCGAAGAAACTTGGAATCGACGCCTACGGCGTTGCCTGTGCGGATATCACCTATTCCGGACAGACCAAGCGCGACGTCAGAGAGTATCTGGCGATCGTGAAGGATTATTTTTTCACCCTGTTAAAAATTCGCCCGACCTATCTGGGAGATCCCATCCCCCTCACAGGCAACGGCGATATTACAAACTAAACGAAAAGGAGTAACACATGGACAAGATTTCTCTCTTTAACGAGCTCAAGGACAACGCTTATCCCGGCCGCGGTATCGTGATCGGAAGAAGCGAGGACGGCAAGAAGGCTGTAACAGCTTACTTCATCATGGGAAGAAGCGTAAACAGCCGCAATCGTATCTTTGTAGAAGACGGACAGGGCATCCGTACGGAAGCTTTCGATCCCTCCAAACTCGAGGATCCGAGCCTGATCATCTATGCACCGGTTCGCGTACTCGGCATTCACACCGTAGTGACCAACGGCGACCAGACCGATACGATTTATGACGGATTAAAGCACGGCTTCTCTCTTGAGGAGTCTCTGGTGACAAGAGAGTTTGAGCCCGACGCACCGAACTACACACCTCGTATTTCCGGTCTTATGACCGTGGTAGACGGCAGCTATGAGTATCAGATGTCCATCTTAAAGAGCGCTGACGGTGATCCGTCCACCTGCTACCGCTATACATACTCCTATCCCAATCCCTTAAACGGAGAGGGAAGATTTATCCACACCTATATGCACGACGGCAACCCGCTGCCTTCCTTTACCGGAGAGCCGAAGCGCGTGGAGATTTCCGGAGATATCGATACATTTACCAAGAATGTATGGGAGTCACTCAACGAAGAGAACAAGGTTTCACTCTTTGTCCGCTACATCGATGTGGATACGGGCGATTTTGAGACCAGAATTATCAATAAGAATCAGTAATCGGAGGAAGTTATGAACGAGATTCAATTAAAGTACGGATGCAACCCCAACCAGAAGCCTTCCAGAATTTATATGGAAGACGGAAGTGATCTGCCTGTTAAAGTGTTAAACGGCAAGCCGGGATACATCAATTTCCTGGATGCGTTTAACGGCTGGCAGCTTGTGAAGGAACTGAAAGAGGCAACAGGACTTCCTGCGGCAACCTCCTTCAAGCATG
>CAMOHF010000192.1 GCA_946614685.1 uncultured Clostridia bacterium
AAGGGCGACTACAACCCCACCATCAAACTCTGCATCAGCATCTGCAAGGTTCTCGGAAAAACTTTAGATGAGCTTTTCTGGGATGAGGCTGACGCATAGACTCACGAAAGCGGCATCCGCCTAGCAGTTCCCGGTATAGACGTAATTTAATCTCTCTCTTGCGACCTCGGCCAGCCTGTAGATCTTCGGGACCGGGGTTGCTTCCCTGTCGGTCATCATAAAGCGCGGGAAGAATCGGGATACGTGAAGCGGGATGTCCTCCCCATTCGGAAGATCTGCGATCCATGCACTAATTTCACGCATCTCTTCTTCGGAGTCGTTCTCGCCGGGAACTATAAGTGTCGTCAGTTCAACGTGACAGTTCTCTGCAGCCCGCGCGATAAATTCCGTCACCTGTTTCTTACTCCCTTTCAGCACTTCCCCGTAGTATCTGTCCGAGAAACCTTTCAGATCGATGTTCATGGCATCCATATGCGGAAGGATTTCCTCAAGGACCGGAAGTTCTGCGGTTCCGTTTGATACAAGGACATTCTTCATGCCTGCCTCTCTCACAAGCTTCGCACAGTCTCTTACAAATTCATAGCCAACCAGCGGTTCGTTGTAAGTATAAGCCACGCCGATGTTCCCGACAGACTGATATCGAAGTGCAGTCTCAAGGACTTCCTCCGGGGTGATATACTTCGCCCGCTTGGCCATCCTCCGTGTCTCATCCGACCATGAGATCTCACTGTTCTGACAGAAGGGACAGCGCAGATTACAGCCGTAACTTCCGAGCGAAAGGATCAGGCTGCCCGGAAAAAAGCGCGAAAGCGGTTTCTTCTCGATCGGATCGAGTGCCATACCGGTGATCCGCCCGTAGTTTGAAGCAAATACTTTGCCGTCCTTACAGGTCCTCGCCCCGCAGAAGCCAAGACCTCCCTCTTCAATTTCACAGTGTCTGAAACAGACCTCGCATCTTGCCATATGCCTTATCCCTGCGCAAGTTCCACTGCGCCGTAAACAGTTCCACCTTTTGAAAAGTACTCCGCGATCCCCGCATCAAGGATCAGAATCGTCTTCTTCTCATCATGCGAAACAGAAAATATGTCGCTTCCTACACAAATCTGTGACGTACCGGCAGCATTCCACCGAAGTTCATAAACCTTCGCTTCATCCTTCACGGGAAGCGTGACGGTGTCCCCGCATGCTTCGACGTATTCCGGCTTATACGCACCCCACAACTCACGAACGGGAGCAAAGCGAATCCGCAGTCCGTCGGCGGTCTCTCCCAGTGAAAGCTCCGTCGGCACGGACATCATACCGCGGAATCCGTCCGCATCAAACTTCGTCCTGTACCATGCTACACTTATCGTACGATCCGAAACGCCAGCATACGTCTGCGCCGCGTATCCGAGTTTTGTATCATAAGCCGTAAGCACATCCGACTCCGGTGTAAATGTATATCCGTCAAATCTTCCCACCATATAGTATCCGTCCGCCGACCAGAAGATCCATTTCTTCTCGCCGGTTTCATCCACGGTCAGGCGGAAGAGATCCGGGCACTCCCACATTCCTTCCGCAAAGATGCGACTGCTTTCCGTCCACCGCTTCATATCCTCTGACCGGTAGATCGCAAACTCGCCCTCATCGAGATACAGCGCCATAATGTACGCATCGCTTTCCGCATGGTAAAACACCTTCGGATCGCGATTGCCCGCTTTCACGTGCGGAAGCACGATACCTTTCTTTTGCAGTGTCTTTCCTCCGTCCGTCGATACGGCAAGCTGCTGCGTATAACGCCTTCCCGCTTCCTTTGACCAGTCATTGTCTCCGCCTGCTGCCGTATAGAAAAACAGGAGTGCATCCTTTCCGTAGTCTGCTACATTTTCTGCGTCCAAAAAACCGGAGCCGGAAAACATCGGTCCGTATGCATCCGGGTACAGCGCAGTGTCCCGGTGCTCCCAGGCAAGAAGATCCGAGCTTACCGCGTGTCCCCAGTGCATATTGCCCCAGACGGTTCCGTAGGGATTCCACTGGTAGAACAGATGATAGATGCCGTCCGCATATAAAAGTCCGTTTGGATCGTTGATCCATCCTCTTTCCGACGTAAAATGGAGCCTCGGCCTTCTTGCATCGGAAACCGCAGGCTTTGTGTCACTTCTTTCGATACGCGCAAGCAGTGTCTCCTCGCCCGCTGCTATCCGCACTTCTATATCCCGCCCGATATACGGTTCCATATCCATAGGAAATACAAAGTCCGGCACATCTGTAGCAAGCTTCACATCTGTTTCCGCAATCTTTTCGCCATCCAGATAAAAATGAAGTTTTTGTTCTTTTGCCTCACGGCTTACCGGAAGCAGAAGATATCTTTCGTTTATATGTATGATCATCGTGTCTCCTTTTGGTGCATCGTCTTCTCTCCTCACATTATCACAAAGATGACGCAATCACAAGTTCACGATCTTTGTCGCGACCTCCTCGCGAAAGCGCACATCGTGCTCCACCAGAAGCATCGTCGGCGCAAAGTTTTTAATCATTTTCTCAATCTGCATCCGGGAAAACACGTCAATGAAATTCAGCGGTTCATCCCAGATGTAGATGTGTGCGGGCGTGATCAGGCTTGCCGCAACCAGCACCTTCTTTTTCTGCCCCTCGGAAAACTCCCTCATATCTTTTCCAAACTGCGTCCGTTCAAAGTCCAGATGTCGAAGCACCGCAAGCAGCGTGCTCTCATCGAGGCTGCGTTCTCTGCAAAATGCTCTGAGGTCTCCCTTCAGAAACGATGTGTCCTGATTCACATAGGATATGACCATCCCGGAAGCCGTCTCCAGTGTCCCGCAAACCTTCGGGCATGCGCGTCTTTCATCTTCACGAACGTTCCCGGCCGCGGCAAGAATCGCGGAGATGATGCTTGACTTTCCGCTTCCGTTTGCACCCGCAAGGACGACCCGCTCGCCGCGTCTTACATCAAATCCCAGGTTACAGACAACCGGCGACGCCTCATCATAGCAAAGTGACATCCTGTCCGCATGGATCAAAAGCTCCTTGTGATGCAAAAGCGGTTTGATCTTCAGGTCCTTCACCTGATCAATATCCGAAAGCAGTCCCTCCTTCTCTTCGATCTCGCGCTCAATCCGATTTTCAAACGACTTGACGCGTGACTGCATTTTCTTTGTTTTGGCACCGATATAAGACCTTGTCGATATGTTACGCTCCGGCTCCTTCACCGGGTCAAATCCGATCTTTGTGCTCTCGTTTTTCTCCGCCCACCCGACACTTCTCTCTGCTGCGGCATGCAGTTTTTTGATCTCTTTCCTGTGCTTTTCATTCTCCGCAAGGGCAAATGCATCGCTCTTTTCCTTGTTCTCCCACCAGGATGTAAAATTTCCCGCCTGCACTTCCACGGTCTTTCGATTAAGCACAAGCACGTGATCCACCACAGCATCCAAAAGATCTCTGTCATGGGAGACCAAAAGGAATCCCTTCTTCCCCGCAAGATAGTTTTTCACGATCTCCCGTGCCGAGCTGTCTAAATGATTCGTCGGTTCATCG
>CAMOHF010000193.1 GCA_946614685.1 uncultured Clostridia bacterium
CACCTTCCTACAGACATCGAGTGTTTCGTCAAAGTCCGCTTCCGTCTCGCCGGGAAAGCCCACGATGATATCCGTAGTGATCGAGATATCGGGAAGCTTAGCGCGAATCCGATCCACCAGATTCAAATAGGCCTCCTTGGTATAGACACGGTTCATCTTTTTAAGGATGGCCGTGGAACCGGACTGTACGGGCAGATGGATATGTCTTGCAATTTTTTCTTCGGAAGCAATGACATCGATCAGCCTGTCGGATAAATCCTTCGGATGACTTGTCATAAACCGGACACGCTCGACACCTTCGATTGCGGCTACTTCGGAAAGAAGACCCGGAAAATCATATGCGTAGGAATTGACATTCTGACCGAGCAGCATGATCTCCTTCGCTCCGTCCCTTGCAAGCGAGGCAACCTCGGAAAGAATATCCTCCTTCGGTCTGCTCTTTTCTCTTCCGCGCACATAGGGCACAATGCAGTAGGTACAGAAATTGTTGCAGCCGTACATGATGTTGACGCCGCCCTTGAAGGGATACTTTCTCTTCTGCGGAAGCGCCTCCACCACGGTATCCGTACCGTCTAAGATTTCGATCACAGGACCGCCTTCCGTAAGCAGACGGTATAAAAGCTCTGCCAGCTTGTAAATGTTATGTGTGCCGAATACCAGATCCACATGTCGGTATTTGGATTTGATCGTTTCGATCACGTGGGATTCCTGCATCATACAGCCGCAGAGTCCGATCATCATCCCGGGATTCTTTTGCTTCATGGATTTTAACAAACCCAAATGACCATACAGCTTCTGGTTGGCGTTTTCTCTTACCGTACAGGTGTTGAGAATAACCAGGTCCGGAGTCTCTTCTTCGGAAACCTCCGTAAATCCCGCCGTTGTAAGAATACCCTTTAGTTTTTCGGAGTCATGGGCATTCATCTGACATCCGAAAGTTGTAACGTTGAACGTCGGTGATGCGCCGTTTTTCGATGTCATGTCAAAGACATGCTCCGAAAGCAGATTCATAAAATGATATTGACGATCCGGTTCCGTAACCGGGATGTTTAATTGGTTCATAATTACCTCAAATCTGAATTGTATCTAGTTCGGCAAGCCAGATGGCCGAGGAAGCGTCGGATGGCATTCGAAGATCTCCTCTCGGAGAAAGACTTACGGTTCCGACCTTTACGCCGTCCGGCATGGCACTTCTCTTAAACTGCTGCGTAAAGAAACGCTTAAAGAACATGCGAAGCCATTTTAATATGGTTTCGTCCGTGTAGTCATCTGCGTAGGCTTTCTTTGCAAGCGCAAAGATCTTCGCCGGACCGAATCCGTAACGCATGCTGTAATACAGGAAGAAATCATGCAGCTCGTAGGGACCGATGGAATCCTCTGTCTTTTGTGCGATATTTCCACTTTCATCCGGAGGAAGAAGCTCCGGTGAGATCGGTGTATCCACGATATCGAGGAGCGTATCCTTGGCGCCGGGGAAATAGTCATATCGCGCCACGCTTTCGATCATCCATCGAATCAGAGTCTTGGGGATGGAACCGTTGACGCCGTACATGCTCATTTGATCACCGTTATAAGTACACCAGCCAAGTGCTAATTCGGATAAGTCACCGGTACCTACAACAATGGCACCGATCTGATTGGCGTAGTCCATCAGAACCTGAGTGCGCTCTCGTGCCTGTGCATTTTCGTAGGTGATATCTCTTACCTCGGGATCATGCCCGATGTCTTCGAAATGTGCAAGACAGGCTTTGCCGATCGGAATTTCCTTCATGGTGATACCGAGTGCCTGCATCAGTTCGAGCGCGTTGTTTTTGGTGCGTCCCGTAGTACCGAAGGCCGGCATGGTGATGCCGTGCAGATCTGTCATGGGGGCTCCGAGTTTCTTTAACGCAGATGCACAAACCAATAGCGCCAAGGTGGAATCCATACCGCCCGATACACCGACGACCATCTTTGTTCCTGTGACGGAAAGTCGTTTGATGAGACCCGCAACCTGCATATCAAAGATGGTTTTGCAGCGCTTGCTCCTCTTTACTTCGTCGCGGGGAATGAAAGGATGGCGCTTTACAAACAGGTAAGCCCCGTCGGATGCGGGAAGCTCACCGGGAAGCACGAGTTCTCTGCAGTCTCCGAGTCCGTTTGCAAAATGTTCCGTATCTTTGAAGGTTTTCACCTTGATCCTGTCGGCTCTTGTCTTGCCTAAATCAACGTCCGCAATCAGAAGATAATCGTTGTCGCAGACCTTGTCATTTTCTTTAAGAATACGTCCGTTCTGGGCGATCATACCGTGTCCTGAGAATACCAGATCAGTCGTGGATTCTCCCGCACCGGATGATACGTAGAGATAGACGGCGGAAAGCTCCGATGATTTCATGCAGATCAAATCTCTTCTGAAATCGCGCTTTCCGATCAGTTCATTGCTGGCGGAAAGATTGACGATCACTTCCGCACCCGCAAGTGCATATCGCGCCGAAGGTGTTACGGGCGCCCAGGCATCCTCGCAGATTTCGGCTGCAATCTTCATATCTCCGATGCGATAGATCAGATCGTTGCCGATGGGGATCATATAGTCCTCGGCTGCGTCATAGAGATCTTTTGCAGACACCTCTTCCACCGGAAGATCGAATGCCGAAGAAAACCAGCGCTTCTCATAAAACTCACTGTAGTTTGGAAGAAAGGTCTTCACGGATACGCCCTGAATGCTTCCGTCTTTGATGAAAAGTGCAGCGTTAAACAGCTCATTTTCGATCACGATGGGTGCACCGAAGAAGACGGACACCTTGCATTCGGCGGTCTTTTTGCAAACCGCACCGATGCTGCCTCGTACGCCCTGCTTTAATGTATCCGAGAAAAGCAGGTCACTTACGGTATAACCAGTAGCGGCAAGTTCTGGAGTCACAAGCACTGCGCAACCCTCTCGCTCTGCTTCGGTAATCTTTTCGATAACACGTTCCGTATTGTACTTTGTATCCGCCACCCGAAGATCGGGTACGGCACAGGCAAGTCTTACGACATCCTTCATAGGTTTTACCTTCCTTTCAAGTCCAGGGCAAGTCCTTCCAGATAATGGATCGGCGCACCCGCCATTGCATGAAGAAAATAATCGGGATCCAGCTCTTCGTACTTAAAATTGGCCGGATGTCCGTCTTTAACACGGTTTACATAATGTTCCAATTCCGAAAGGCGCATGTAGTAAAAATCATTTCTCGCGGAAAACATGACCAGAAGAAAACTGATACCGTCCTCCGCTTCGAATTCCCGCATAAATCGCAGCTGGTGTTCGTGTATATTTCGAAGAGGAAATGTATCCGATGCGCATTCTTTTGCGTCGAAGCAGATCGGTACGCCCTGACATACGCCGATGTAATCCACGGTGGAATCCTTCTCGAAAAAGGCTTCGGTGATCTTACCATGTTCTTTGTCGAACTTGACGGGCGTGATGGGCGTGGGAATCTTTTGCACCAGGGCCATCTTCTTCTCGCGATAGATATCATTAGAAAGATTCACAAGTTCCTCCAG
>CAMOHF010000194.1 GCA_946614685.1 uncultured Clostridia bacterium
CGAAGAAGGCTCCGAAGGCAGAAAAGGGTACGCCTTTTGAAAACCACGGCAAGCTTTCTGTCAAAGGCGTGGATATCGTCGACAAGAACGGTGATAAGTATCAGCTGAAGGGACTTTCCACACATGGCCTTGCCTGGTTCCCTGAGTATGTGAACAAGGACGCTTTTTCTACATTTCGTGATGACTGGCAGGCAAATGTGATCCGTCTTGCCATGTACACCGATGAGAACGGCTGTTATTGCAACGACGGCAATCCGGAAGATTTAAAGAAACTGGTGAAGCAGGGCGTGGATTATGCCACGGAGCTTGGCATGTATGTGATCATCGACTGGCACATCCTGCATGACCTGACACCGCAGAAGTATAAGACGGAATCCATTGCATTTTTTGAAGAGATGAGTGCAACCTATAAGGATTACGATAACGTGCTCTATGAAATCTGCAACGAGCCGAACGGTGGTACATCCTGGTCAGAGGTAAAATCCTATGCCGAGGAAGTGATCCCCGTGATCAGAAAGAATGACAAGGACGCCATCATCATTATCGGTACGCCGACCTGGTCACAGGATGTGGATCTTGCGGCTGAGGATCCGGTTGATGGCGAGAACCTCGTATATACGATCCATTTTTACGCAGCGACACATACGGACAATATCCGAAACAAGGTGGAGACGGCCATCGGCAAGGGCATTCCCGTGTTCGTATCCGAGTTTTCTATCTGTGATGCATCCGGAAACGGAGCGATCGATTATGATCAGGCTGCGCTCTGGTTCGACCTGATCGACAAGTACAACCTGTCCTACGTGGGATGGAACATCTCCAACAAGGACGAGACATCTTCCATATTAAAGTCTTCCTGCAGTAAGACTTCGGGATGGACTGCGGATGATTTGTCAGAGTCCGGTACCTGGCTTCGAAAGACGATGAGGGGTGAATGATATGAGAGTGATTGCGGGAACGGCAAGAAGCATGCCGCTTAAGACGCCGGCGGGTAAGGAGACAAGACCCACCACCGACCGGATCAAGGAAACATTGTTCAATATGCTGGCACCGTACCTGAGCGGATGTACATTTTTGGATCTCTTTTCGGGAAGCGGTCAGATCGGCATCGAAGCCTTAAGCAGAGGAGCCGAGAAGGCTGTGTTTGTGGAGAGAGACAAGGATGCGATCGGCTGTGTGAACGAAAACCTCCGCTTTACAAAGTTTCAGGAACGTGCTATCGTAGTGCGGCAGGATGTGCTGGTGTATCTCGGAAGCCTTTCCAAGGTGGAAGCGGATGTAATCTTTATGGATCCGCCCTACGGACTTGAGATCGAGAAGCAGGTGCTTACGGCACTGTCCGGCAAAAAGTTTAAGAATGATACACTGATCGTGGTGGAAGCGGAGAAGCAGACCGATCTTTCCTATGCGGAATCCTTGGGCTTCACACTCGTCAAAGAGAAGTATTACAAAACCAACAAGCATGTGTTTTTGCGCAAAGGAGAGTAACTCATGAAGATAGCGGTATATCCGGGCAGCTTTGATCCCGTGACCCTGGGACACGTTGATATCATCAAAAGATCCTCCAAGATGTTTGACCGTGTCGTTGTCGGTGTTTTGGTGAACACCCAAAAAAAACCATTGTTTTCTTTGGATGAACGTGTTAATATGTTGAAGGATGTATTATCAGATGTTGATAATGTTTCCGTGGAATCTTTTGACGGATTGCTTGTGGATTTTGTGAAGCAGCAGGGCTCCAATGTCATCGTCAGAGGACTTCGAGCACTCACTGATTTTGATGTCGAGATGCAGATGGCACAGAGCAATCGACTGGTTGCGCCTGACGTGGATACCGTGTTTCTTGCCACGAGTCTTGAGTACGCATATTTAAGTTCCAGTGTTGTGAAGGAATATGCGCGCTATGGGGTTGGACTTGCCGATTCTGTACCCGAATGCGTTATTTCCAAACTCATTGAAAAGATGAACCAGCCATAGGAGGATATGTAAGATGGGAAAAAAGGGCATAGAGGATATGATCGATCAGATCGAGATCTATATTGAAAGCTGCAAGACTCAGCCTTTATCTCAGACCAAGATTGTTGTCAACAAAGACGAGATCCTCAGCATGTTGAACGAATTAAAGCTCAAGATGCCGACCGAGATCGAGCGCTGCAAGAAGATCATGCGCAACAAGGACCTGATTCTTCAGGAGGCCAGAACGCGTTCCGATGCCATCATCACAGAGTCTGTGAATGAGGCGAATCGTATGATCGACCAGCATGAGGTCACCAAACTTGCAAATATCCGCTCCGAGGAGATCCTTGAGAATGCGCGTAATCAGGCACAGCAGATCGTAAACCAGGCTTCCGACGAGGCCAGTGAGATCCGCCTCGGCGCTATGTATTATACCAAAGACAAGCTTGCGGGCATCCGCGATATCTTCAACAGAATTCATGATCTCGAGAAGGAGAACTATCGTACACTGATCGAGTCTCTCGAGAACGATACTTACATCATTGAGACCAATATGAGCGAGATGGAGACGAACATCAATCTCTTCACAGCTGAGAGCAATATGTCCTTCACACCGGAGGATGGTGGCAGTGACAGCGCATTTGATGATGCGCCCGATTACAGCAAGAGCCAGCCGCAGCCGGTTTCCGTATCAGAGCGCGATGAGGTTCTTGATTCCGCATTCGCAGATGATGATGAGGATGATATCGATGTATACGGAGAGCGTTCCGATTCCGCATTCGCAGATGACGATGAGGAAGATGATGACTTCGATGAATTCTTAGATGAATAAGATGTGTGATATAAGAAGATCCGAGCTTTTGGCTCGGATCTTTTTTTGTTGTGTTTGGCTTTCTATATGTGCGGGATCTTGGTCATGTATTCGGAGGCAAGGAGCGTCTTTGTGCGGCGGAACATGATGGAACGGTAGAGGTCTGTCGCACGTATGGTAAGTTCCCAGGCGCGTTCGGCTGCGGGACGAAGTTCGTAGGGAAGCTCGGTCAGCTGCTTGGTGTCATGTGCCCGTCGGTCGATGATGGGGATTGTTGAACGCTCTTTGATCTCCCGCATCAGATCCGATGCTTCGTTTCGCATGGCAAGCAGGGATGCAAAGAGTGCATCTTTCCTTGCGCGGAAGAGTTCTCGATCCTCGTCGGTATATCCAAGCATCAGGTGAAGCAGGGCGCGTCTTGCGGTTGCTTCGGTTGTATCTTTTGAGTGAAGTACGTCCACGTATTCTCTGTAAGACATCGGTGCGTCCGTCTTGTCGAGTCGGTCTGCCATGGCGTAGGAAAGTCCGTAGATGCCGCGGTAGCATTTTGCGGTGAAGATCAAATAGGAGAGATCTTCGCCGGGAAGCGACGCGTCGAACAAGGTCTTCTTTGGAAGACGGCGGGAGAGCGTGTCGATTGTTTCTGCGGGAAGATATCCTGCAATTTCGTCTGTTACGTTCTTCGCTTCGGTGATCATGGTTCGGATGGCTGTCGCGGAGGCGTATGTATCGCCTGCAGTTTCATCGTGATA
>CAMOHF010000195.1 GCA_946614685.1 uncultured Clostridia bacterium
TCGCTCTTAAGAAGGATCTCGGAAGCAAGCTTGCAAGCATAGTATATGAAGGCAAGTGGTTCACCCCGGTTCGCGAGGCGATTTCGGCTTTCGTTGATGTAACTCAGCAGTATGTAACGGGTGAAGTGAAGCTTCGTCTTTACAAGGGTAACATCATCAAGGCAGGTACAACTTCTCCCTATTCACTTTACAGTGAGTCACTCGCATCATTTACAACCGGTGATATGTATGATCACCATGATGCAGAAGGTTTCATCACTCTTTGGGGACTTCCGCTCAAGGTTCGTGCAATGCGGATGAATGAATTAAAAAAAGAAAACAAGAAGTAATCAAAAACCAAGCCCACCGGCAAAAGCCGGCGGGCTTTATTCTTATAACAGTTCGCGGATCATTTCCGCATCATAAGTGATTGTATCCAGCTTTTCAACTTCGATCCTGTACAGTGCATTTGCAGCGATATGCTCTGCTGCCTGTTCTATATCTCTGATACCGGATGTATTCTTAAAGATTTCCATCACCGCGTCTAAAGCTTCTTCCGTTATGACGATCTCTTCGCTTCTGAGTCCGATCCTCTTCAGGACCTTCGGCATGGCGAAGCGTGTAAAGATGACCCTCTTTTCCTGAGGCGTATAATCCGGAAGTTCGATCACCGCAAATCTCGACATCAGCGGCGCACTGATATCCGCTTTGTTGTTCGCTGTTGCGATGGGATAAACTCCCGTTGTCGGTATGTTACATTCGATATAGTTGTCCGTAAACCCAAGATTGTCAAGCAGCGTCAGAAGCACGTCCGCGGGGTTTCCGTTGCCCTTGCCGGACGAAGCCTTGTCGAGCTCATTGATGATGAATACAAGATTCGAACTTTCCGCATTCGCAAAGGCTTCCATAATGAGTCCGGGCTTTGCATTTGCGTAGATACGCGAACTTCCCGTCAACTGCTCCGGATCGTTAATGGAACTCATCTCAAGGGTTGTCCATGACATCTTAAGGATCCTTGCTACCGCGTAGGCAATCTGAGACTTACCCGTTCCCGCCGGGCCGATCAGAAGGATACCGTACGCCGGCAGCGTATGGGTACGATTGATCTGGATGATGGTTTCGATAATTCGCTGCTTTACGGTTTCGAGTCCATAGAGCTCCTCGTCGAGGATCCGTCTTGCTTCGACCGGATCGATCGGCTGGAATTCGGTATTCTTCCACTGAATGCTGAGCATGATGGAAAGTGCCCGCTGCGCATGCCTTCTCTCCTCCGGCGTAACTTCCGGGGATTTTGCGACCGCAAGATTCCGTCTTGCCCAGAGTCTGATATTGTCCGGAAGCGTACTTCCCGCACACGTGAGATAGTCCGTTATGCTCTGAATGCTCGTAAGCCTCATATCGTCCGCATCATCGATCTCATCCGGATCGACTGCCTCTTCGGACGGCGCATCGCTCTGAAGGAGACGATCGATCATAAACTGCAGGAATCCGTTTTCGCCGGACAGCTTCGAACCCCTTACCGCGACTCCCGTCTCAAGGATCTTATAAACCGCATAACCCCTATCCGTCGTCTGTCCCGAGAGTCGTACCATGATGTGGTTCTCGCCGAGCCACTTTAGAAGGTTTTCAAATCTCGCATCGATCTCAAGGATATTATGGGAAGACTTCTCGTCTGAGTCGTGGATGAATGCCGAGCCTACCGTCGGAGCCTCAAACATACCGTTGGAGTGATGCGCAAGTTTGAAGCCGGAATCTTCAAGGATCATGATCGGATGCTCGGCACTGGGCGTTCTCTCGCTGGAATAAACCGGTTTATAAGTCTTCTCAGCCTTAACGGCTTCTTCCTTTTTCTCATTAAAATCAAATACAGGCATGTAAGTATTCTCCTCTCAAGGCATACTGTCCGCAACCAAAATACCTTTTTTAGTCTACCATACTCCGGCTCTTTTGTTAATCAAATGATTCCTCCCGACGCATCAGTGAGAACTCGTATGCCGCAAACAGCGCATTGGCTATGATCGCCATCAGGTCTGCGGCCGGGCCCGCGTAGAGAATACCGTCCACCCCGAAGAATCTCGGCAGGATGAGCATCAGCGGGATCAGAAAGATGATCTGCCTCGTAAGCGACAGGATCGCGCCCTTGAAGGCTTTGCCGATGGATGTAAAAAACGTGGAAGTGATCGGCTGAATGAAGTTCAACAGGATAAAGAAGAAGAATACCCTGAAGTACCTGCTTCCGAACTCGTAGTAAGCCTCCTCCGTGCTTTTTCCGAAGAGCGTAAGTATCTGTCTCGGCACGAGCTGGAACAGGGCAAATGCAACCGCCGAGATCACGCCGCTCGCGATCATGGCGCGGCGGTATGCTTCTCGCACACGTTTGTAGTTTTTGGCGCCGTAATTAAAACTCTCGATGGGTTGTGAGCCCTGCGCGATTCCTATGACCACAGAGAAGAAGATCTGCGCCACCTTCATAACGATACCGGCCACAATGAGCGGAATGTCCTCTCCGTAGGGCGAATCTGCCCCGTAATGTTTGAGCAGATTGTTCAGGAGGATCTGCACGATCATCATCGCAACCTGATTGAAGAAGGAACCCATGCCGACTGCTGCCGTCTGCATCGTATACTTAAACGAAGGCACAAAATGTTTCCTTGTGAGCTTCACCGTCTTAAAGTGCATCATGTACCGGATCACAATGATCGCCGATACAAACTGCCCGATGATGGTTGCAAGCGCCGCACCTGCCATACCCCAGTCGAAAACGATCACAAAGAGTGCATCAAGTGCCGTATTGATCAATGCACCGGTAATATTGCAGATCATCGCCATCTGCGGGCTTCCGTCAGCGCGCACCAGGTGACATCCGCCGGTCGTCACCATCAAAAAAGGAAAGCCGATGGCCGTGATCCGCACATACGTCATGGCAAAAGGGAGAATGTTGTCGGATGCACCAAATCCCCTTAAGAGCGGTGAGAGAAAGAGCTCCGAAACAATTGCGATCAGCAGACCGCACGAAAAGAGCATCGTGATGCCGTTTCCAATATAATACGGTGCTTTTTCCTTCTCTTCTCTTCCCATGGAGAGGTTAAAGCAGGATGCACCGCCTATACCAAACAAAAGGGAAAGCGACAGACATGCCGTTGTGAATGGAAAAGCAATGTTCGTCGCCCCGTTTCCGAGTTTTCCTACAAAGTTGCCGATAAACAACTGGTCTACGATATTATAGAGCGCGGCCACCAGCATACCGATGATGCTGGGGATCGCAAATTTTAACATTAGTTTGCCCACAGGCTCCGTGCCCAGCGGGTTCTTTTGTGTTGCTTCCATAGTTCTATCCTTCTTCTGCCGCCTTCGCCGCAATCTCTTCAACAATCTTGCGGTTTCTTCTGTAATAATCGTCCCTGATCAGCCTGTAACAGGTTGCAGCGATGGGAACGCTCACCAGGATACCCGCGATACCGAAGAGTCCGCCGCCCAAAGTAACCGCCGCGAGCACCCAGATGCCCGGCAATTCCACTGAGTTTCCAACCACAC
>CAMOHF010000196.1 GCA_946614685.1 uncultured Clostridia bacterium
TGAGAGCACGTATCCTTTTCCTTGTACCTCCGGAAGATCCTGCTCTTCCAGAAGCTCGTAAGTCGAAAGACTTTTCATATCCAACATGTATCTTTGTTCCTCCGTTTTATAAATCCTTCGGTCCGAAACTGTCGGGCAGAAGTTCCGACAGAAGACGCACCTTATAATGATCACAGTCGGATGCCATGATCACGTAAAATGTATCCGGGTTCGTAAACTCGGACATAAACTGTCTGCAGATGCCGCAAGGGCTCACTGCCTTTGTATCATCTTCTTTTCCGCCGATAATGGCGATGGCCGAGAAGGCCCGGTAACCCTCCGAAAGCGCTTTGGAAAATGCGGTCCGCTCTGCGCAGATTCCCGCCGGGTAGGATGCATTCTCCATGTTGCATCCCGTAACCACAACGCCACCCAGATCCACATCCATCAATTCCGTATCAACGTCCGTCACAAGAAGTGCTGCTCCGACCGCAAATCCGGAATAGGGTGCGTAGGCATATTCCCTTGCTGCCATGGCTGAAAGGATCAGTCCTCGGATCACTTCTTCAGATATCATAAGCTCCTCCTCGCACGGCTTCTGTGACAGGTGAAGTAGATCACCTGATACTCTCTGCCGATCTCATCCAAAAGCGAAAAGCCGCTTTTCACCTTGTCGTCATCTAGGTTTACAAACGGATCGTCCATCACCACGAAGGGCTTCTCTTCCTCATACATACCGTCCACCAGGGCCATACGCATACAGATATCAAGGAGATCCTGTCTGCCCCTGCTCAAGAGTCTGATGTTTCTCGGAAGGCCGGCTTCCTTGGCAAGAAGCGTCATATTGGCATCGAGCACATAATCATCTGCGGTGATGCCCGCAAGGATATCATAATATTTGGAGAATCCGGTTTTCACCGGTTCCATATAACGTGCGGTGAAGGACACCTTGGCCTCGTCGAGATAACGCTTGGCAAGTTCCACCACCGTAAGACGTTCTTCCAATACCCGAAGTTCCTCTTCTTCGTTCTTTAACTCTTCCTCGGTCAAAAGCAGCGCATCGAGTTCATCCCTAAGCGTTGTAAGCTTTCCGGTTTCTTCCGCAAGCGCATCCGTCACCGCAGACATTCTGTCTCCGATATCCGACATTTCTTCGGAAAGCATGTCAAAGGAGAGTCCGTCGTACTCGGGATGGGCCGACAGCACGTTTCGAATTTCCTCGATATCGTGTTCTGCCTCAAAGGTCTCCTTTCGTTCCTTCACCTGACGGAGTTCCTCCTCCGCACTGAAAATGTTCATCGCGCGATCCTTTAACTCAAGGAGCTGTTGCTGCGCATCCTCCCGCTTTACGATTCCCATATCCGAAAAGAAAGCGTTGATCCTGTTTGAAATCTCGGCTTCGGCCTTCTCCATCTCCGAACGCTTTCCCTGATTCTCACGGCAGACACGCACGGCGTTTTTAAACTCCGCCAGCACATTGATCATACCGTCTTCCTTAAACGGGATATCGTTCGCCTTGCAAAACTTTTCGGTCTCGGCATCACGCGTGGCAAGCAGTTCCTCCTCACGCATGATCTCGGCGACGATTGCATCAAGCCGTGCCTTTGATTCATCGAGACTCTTTTTCTCCATGGCGATACTGCGGAAATCATCGTCCATCCCCTGAATCTCGTCGTCCTGCTCATCCAAAAGGCCGGCCTCCCGCTTCTTGCTTGCGGAAACGATGGAGAGCGCAAGTCCAAGCATACCGAGCAAGGTTCCGGCGATCATCAAGGTGATTGCCATCAGTCGGTCTGTACGAAGCATAGCCACGCCGCTGAAAAAGGCTCCGAGTCCTATAATGATTGACAGAATACCCAAAATTCGATCGCGCTTGGCATCACGGGAAAGGCCGAGCGCCTTGCCGGTCTTCTCCTTCTTTTTCGCTTCCATCCTTGCTTTTCTTTCATCCGCTGCGAGTTCCCGTTCGGCAAGCTTTGCCTCCGTATCGGCCACACGCTGCCTGAATATCTCGGCATTCTCCTTCTTGGCAGCCAGGCTGTGATAGGTTCTGGTGCGCTCCTCCCAGCCGGTGATAACACGCTCCAGCATCTCATCATCCTTGAAAGAAGCTATATGCGCATTGTCAGATGTAAACGATGCACTGTTTTCCGTAAGATTCTGGGATCTGGCCGCATCCAAAACGGCAGCATCGAACGTTTCCACTGTGGGCACATTGCCCGGGAAGAATGCACGTTCCCTGTCGTACTGACCCTTTCTGCTTTCAAACTCCGAAAGAATCGCATCGTAAGCCGACTGATCCTTCTTATACGCATTGTAGTTCTCCACCTCGGAGATCTTTTGTTTTACGGTCTGTTGTTTTTCGGCAAGCTCGTTTTTTTCGTTTCCGAGACGATCCCTGACATCTTTCTGATCTTCGATGGCCTTCTTTAAGATCGGAATCCGACGCACTTCTTCTTTCAGATGTGCAACCGTGTTTTTCTTTCTTGCGATCTGTCCGGTCTTTCTCGAAGGTGAAAGATTGTTTACCGCATCCGCCAGTTTCTTCTCCACCTTTTCATAGGTCTCGATGTCCCCCGTATTCTCCGCCAGATTGCCCAGTTTAGCGTTGATGCTTCCGGTGGTCTCAGCCGCGAAATCATTCTGCGTAAGAAAGACCGTGCGCAAAAAAGAATCCCGATCCAGCCCGAACAGCTCCTCGCCTATGGCAGAGCTGTAATCCGTAACCGGGAGTTCCGTTGCGGCACTTCGTAGCAAAAAGTCATCTTCTTTTTCCTTGGCACCGAAGAGTCTGGTGACAATATACGACTTTCCGCCTGCGGAAAATGTGATCTCGCCGCCATAAACACCGCCCTGCCAGGGCTTGTATCTCTTTCTTTCATTCTCAATCTCGCTTAGCTTACCCTCTCCCGCAAAGCCGTAGAAGACAGCACAAATAAATGCGGCAAGCGTACTCTTACCGGCACCGTTTTCCTCGCAGATGACATTCACGCCATCCGTGAATTCGTATGTTTTGTCGGACAATTTTCCAAAGTTTTCGATATGACAGGATATGATCTTCACGAAAGGAACTCCTCTCCTGCAAGCGCCTTGATACCGCAACGGATGACTTTCGCCTTCATGTCATCCGAAAGGTCGGCAGATGCATAGACCTTTCTCACAAATTCTCCCTTGAGTGAGCTTTCCAGGCGATAGTCCTCGTAGCTCACATGCGGACTTGTCTCATCCTTAACCTTCACATAATAATAATCCTCGGACAGACGTTCCGCCACAAGTTCCGTGGATATCTCCGCATCTACGGAAATCTCACCGTTTAAGATGATCTTAAGCATTGCCTGACTGCTTACTTTGTCATTTTTAAGGCGTTCTTCGATCCTCTCGCAGGCAGCAACCGAATCCTCAACATGACTGATGTCAACCGGAATCTCGTATAATTTGCGTTTAGCAAACGGAAGGAAAACCGGATCTACCTGTCCCTCCTCGGGATCGATTTCAAGCAGGACAAATCCCTTCTCGCCGCACTCGTC
>CAMOHF010000197.1 GCA_946614685.1 uncultured Clostridia bacterium
GAAAACTCCGTCAATTCCGCCGTTACGGGAGAGTCTGAAGCATTAACCGAATACAGTAAAGCTACTTACGAACTCGACAGGACCACCTGCGGAGGCGTTACGGCCTTCTTCGAGTCAAGAAGTCAGAAGATGACTGCGGAATCAAGAACCGCAGGACTCGGAAAAGCATCCACGGACGGATCCGCTGATGACATGTTAAAGACCTTGGTTCCCGTATATGAGGACGGCATCACCTATTCTCTCGTATATCTTGCGGAGCAGACGATGTTCGAGTTGCATGTGGACGTTCCCGACGGATTCTCGGTGGACAATGTCAACTACTACGAACTCTGGTGCGACAAGGTAAGGATCGGAGGCAGGATGCCGGTTGGTTCCACACTCCGCCATATGTCACTTGCCACCGGTGATATCACCACCTGTGAGATCCGTTTTTATATGGGTGCGGATTACGGCTATATCACAAGCTGTGAATTCGATCCGACTGTACAACACGGAAGCCTTCCTTTTATCAAGGATTACAATACCTTTACATCCGAGGGTATGATCATCGGAGAGTATACCGTGGAGAACTCCTCGGCAACAGGTACGATAGAGATCAATCTGAAACTGAAGGACCACTATGGTGCAACCCAGTACGCGATCCGAAAGGGTTCCGTACATTTAAAGGATACCACGGACAAGAAGTATGCCAAACTTGATACACCCTACAGGTATCTAGATTCTGTAAGCGGTGACCTGGGAAGTCTCACCATTGAATTTACGGATGATTCCGGAAGCGTACTCTTTGAGGCAAACTTCGATACAAAGACACAGAGCGTGGTAGTACCCATGTCAAAACTTGAGTATATCAACCAGTACCAGACGGGGGATTGATGAGGCATGAAGAAGAAGAACAGACCGGGAAAAACTACATACAAAGCAGCTTATCTCGGGCTGATCGCCACATGCTTTCTTGCAGGTGCGGCGTCGATGATCATCTTCGGCGGAAAGCGGGGCGTCCTCTCCGACAAAAAAGCGGAGCAAAATGCAGTCGCGGCACCTTTTAACGCATCTCTTGCGGACCGCGCCAAAGGTACAATCTCTCAGGAGGAATACGAGGCACTCACCGCGGAGGATTACAAGAAATCCGGCGGTATGGTGAAGTTCGGTAATTACCGACAGCGTTTCGAAGTGCGAAAGACCACACTATTTATCGGAACCTATCTGATCGAATTTGACGCGTTAAACGATACCTACTATCGTCTTGCCAACATCTCCAAGAAGCAGAGAAAGCAGGATATCGAGTTTTACAAGTCCGAGCTGATGGAAGACGGATTAAGCAAGGGCTATGAAGCGGAGGATGTATGGACGACGCTTACGGGTGCGGATCTTTCCACACTTTCCGGCGACAGCCGAAACAAGGAAGCGGAACTGGACGGCTACTGGATCTCGGCGGTTGTTACCGCAGACGGAGCTTACGACCCCATGACGGGAGAGAAGAAGGATGTGATGGATGACAGCCTTTACGATCTGATGAATCTCCCCGAACTGATTCCTTTAAAAAATGCTTATGATGAGATCGAAGAGAAAGCCGGCCGGACCGAAGACGAAGAAATTCACAATTACTACACCAGAAATATCATGATCGCAACCGACGATGCTCCTGACGCTTATGATGCAGAGCTCTTTCAAAGTTACGAAGACCGGGGCAGATCCGATCTGACCAATCGCTGCGATATTGAGATCACTGCTTTAAAGGCCTATCAGGAAAAACTTGCGGCGGGTGAGGATGAGATCAGTGCGGAGAAGGCGGCTGCGGTTTTGGACCTCTATGCAAGAGAAGATGCAAGACGCCATGCGGAGATCTACAAATTCTTAGCTATCGGAACCGACGGCAGAAAGCCGGCGCTTACGGCACTCTCCGAAGCCATCGGCGACAGAAAAAACCGTGAGGGATCGGAGAATTTTGCACCGATCGAGACCTATATCTCAGCTATCGATCAGAGCCTTGAAAATTGCAAGAACAGCTACTATATGTACTTAGAGATGGTTCCCACACCCGGAACCACGGTACTTTCCGAATACCGCTTCAATGTATCCGTACAGATCCTGGATCTGGCTTACGACTCCAAGCTTGAAGCAGAGGCAGATGATAAGGTGTCCCGCCTGCTTGCGGCAGAGCATATCGGAGCCGGAGAGGTGAAGGATGCGGAGCTTGAGACGGTCGTACTTGAGACAGCACTCCTTCCCGAGGGCATCAAGCGTTTTGAGGACGCGGTACTCACGGAAGTGACAAAGGAATACACCGAGGCCGTTCTGGAGGGACGGACGGAGGATGAGAAGAAAGCCATCCTGATGGATCAGTACTCCGGAGCGGAAAAACAGCTCTTTGAGCTGGAGTTTCTGGTAAAAGCGGCGACTGAAAGAATCACGGCGGAAGAATCCGCGGATCTCATCGAAGAACAGGTGTTGCTCGCCTACGTATGGAAGAGCAGAGTTTTCGACGATCCCTACGGACCGCTGGCGGAATTTCTGATCGATAAGTATATCGACTGGCTGAAACAGCTTTACGAATCGATCACCGGAGAACCTTATACGGGAGATGAATACTTAGACGATCTCTACGGCAAGAAGCTTCGCGCAGAGGAAGAAGACGATCCGGAGCGCTTAAGACAGTTGGAGATTCTTGAGTCCGATTACAATAAGCGAAAGATCGGAAAAAATACGAGCTCGGTTGACGAGAGTCTGATCAAGCGTCGCAACGATTTTTTTGACAGCCTCAAGACCAAAACAACAACAGGCATCATCGATGACTTAATAAAACGTGCCGGAGATGATGACGCAAACGGCAACCACGCTATCCGCGATGCGGTAGATCGCGCGTCGAAGGATGAAAAGAAGAACCGACGCGAGAATGAAAACTACGGTGAGAAGTTCGGCGGCGACGGTTTGGACGGAAGCGGCGGAGGACTTTCCGGATTTGAAGGCTTGCTCGGTACGGATACCGGCCTGGGAGAGGGGGATCTTTCCGATTCTCAGATCGAAGATCTGATCAATTCCCTCTTCGGATGCAGCTTCGACGAATTAAGCGCCGATGCACAGGCAGCCGTGGTCGTGGCATTGAACCGTTACGGTGTGATGCACAATGCGGAGAATATCTTAAACTACGCGAGAAAACTCTTAACCAAGATCATGAACAACAAGAACCCGCTTGTCTATGCAAAGTACGATGCTGATAAGACAGAAGAGTACGTGAGCATGGGCGCGGTAGACTTCTCAAGAAGCTTTACGGGTTATCGTTATGTCACGGAAGATGGCACGGACACCCTGTCTCAGACAGGCGGCGCGGCGTCCTACTCCTTCAAGGAAAACCGCGTGACATCGGCGGACGGCTCTGTGAGTGACCTTACCGCATCCGTCGGTTATCAGAATGA
>CAMOHF010000198.1 GCA_946614685.1 uncultured Clostridia bacterium
CGGTTGTATCAAGTACAAGCTTTACCGTGGACGGCAGGATGTACGTGATGGGATTTTTAACCTCAGAGGACAAGTTCTTCGAGAGTGCGGGCCTTGATGAATACAGGGTCTACATCCTTGTGCTTTTCGGTGGTATCCTTCTGATCTCCGTGATGATGGTGGTAGCGGCGATGGCGCGCTGGAGCAAGCGCGACAGGGATGCGCAGAATCTGGACAGAGAATTAAAAGACAGAAACGTCATTATGGAGAAGCTGGAGCAGCGCGTGACCAACGAGGGCGCGATCGCCACAACGGATGTTGCGAATCGAATGGAAGGCGGACGTTTCCGCCAGTACAAGTTCAAGTTTTACTTAAATGCGCGGCATGCCATCTACATCGGCGGAAGACTCGGTGCCATCCATCCTCATACATGGGAGATTTCGTTGAATGTGATCAAGAATTCCGATGACTTCATCGAGTTCCACAAGCTCGAGAAGGAGATCGAGAACTTTATGTCAAAGTATCAGGATAAGACGCTGAATGATGTGGAACCCTTCGATGCCGTCAATCCGACACTTGAGAATTGCTGTAACTATTTCAAGAACGAGCTGAGCCGAATCCTTGCGGAGCAGGATTGGAAACTTTTGATGATGGAAATGAGTGAGACACCCTCCAGATCTTACGTGATCAGTCTGGTGGACGAAAAGGATGCATAGGATGGAAGAAACCAAAGGGATCGTCAAGTACAGAAAGTTCATACTCGTCACACTGATCCTGCTCACGTTGGCAGCGGTGACAACTTCGGTCTTTCTTGCCTGCGGCGTAGAGCCCTCGGGGCTTGACGTCTGGGGACATGTCTACAAGTCTGATGTGATGTACCAAAGTCTGAAAAAGGGAATCCTCTATCCTCTGTATGACAGGAGATGGTACAACGGTATTCAGATCTATCGATACTGGCCGCCGCTTACCTATTATGTGGAGGCGTTCTTTGAATTTCTGACGGGAGGCAATGTGATCCGCGCCTATGCGATCTTCGCGGGCTTTGTGGTCTTTGCCGGCGGTTTCCCATTCCTGCTGTTCGGACTTTCCTTAAAGCGTGAGTGGATGGGACTGCTTGCGGCCGTCTTCTGGTTTGTGCTTCCGGACAATCTCCGTGTATTCTTCGTCGAGGGCAATATGCCCCGTATCATGACCTCGGTTGTGATCCCCTACGTCCTGTATTTTGTATGGCGCTATGTGAGAAGAAAGGATAAGCATGCGGCAGTCGGCATCATACTGTCCATGATGATCATGACATTTACCCATCTGATGATCACGGCGATCGTCGGCATCGGTACATTTCTCTATCTGCTCTTTGACTGGTTTGAGACGAAGGAGACCAAGCGTAGTTTCAAGGCGCTTGTTGCCATGGTGATCGGAATTCTCTGTGCGGGCATCTGGTTTGTCCCTGCGCTTTACGGCGGCATGCTCTCCATGTCTGATTCCTCGTCGGATACCCAGGAACTGCTGACCTTCCATCTGACGCAGTCCTTGAATCCGGCGAACCGGTTTTATTCCGATCGGGTGGAAATCTACTACTTCGGTATCGGGGTGCTCGCGCTGATAGTGATCGGTGCTTTGCTTACGAGAGGGCACCGCGCGGGATTTTACACCGCACTGCTGGTGCTTCTTGGCACAACACCGGCGACTGTGAGTGTGACGAAGCACCTGCCGCTCGGAAACTTCCTGTGGATGACCAGATTTACGGCTTTTGCCTATGCATGCCTCCTGATTTCCCTGTTGGAATGGACGACGCTCAAACCGAAGTACGGTCTGTGTTTCTACGGCATCCTTGCGATAGATTGCGCATTAAGCGTGGCTATGTTCAGTAATTACTATATCCCCGCGCAGCCGGAAGCGGTGACGGATGTGGCACTGCTTAAGGAGTACACATCGCAGAGAGCGGCGATTCTCGACCGGAGTCTGTACGGCTGTTATCCCGCCTGGGGTGTCGTGATGGGACCCGATGCCGTGGACTATACTTACGGATGGGCATGGCAGGGAGCGTCGACCGCAGAGAATATCATGCAGGTGAACGAATCACTGGAAAAGCATGAATATGCCTATATGTTTGACAGATGTACGGAACTTGGCGACGATGCGGTGCTTCTTAAGCGTGACGAGGTTCCGCAGGAGTACTTCGACGAGATGATGGAGGAGGCCGAAAAGCAGGGCTTTACGGTGATGGCGGAGACGGATACCGGACTCGTGTTCAAGAAGAATGCGCCGACACAGTTCGGAACGCTGACGGAGTACAGAGGTCTGGCCATCGGATCTTATTCTCATCCCATCGCCATCAACTATCCGGAGTTCGCAGTGGGGACATCCGTGTATGTGGATGATTACACATTGGAGGAACTGACCGCCTACCACACCGTGTTCTTAAGCGGCTTTCGCTATCATAACCGGGAGGCTGCGGAAACGCTCCTTCGACGTGCGGGTGCGGCCGGGGTGCGTGTCGTGATCGACAGCGCCAACTTCCCGGAGGACGGACGCAAGGAACGCAGGTTTATGGGTATGCGCGCGGCCGAAATCGGATTTGAGAAACGTTTTCCCAGTTTGGTCCACGGAGACACAGTCTGCATACCGGGAGATATTCCGGCGACGGAAAAGAAGTGGAAGACGTCATACGTGGAGGAACTCGATACCGTATACGGCTACTCCATCGTGGGCGGACGGGAAATCCCTTACTACGGAAGCAGATCGTCGGAGCCGGGGATCTACTATATCGGTTTCGGAATCCCCTATCTGGCCGAGGAGATCGATCACGATGACCTGTGGGACATCATGGATGAGGTCTTTGATCTGTGCCACGGACAGACGCCGCTAAGACAGCTGATTCCCATCACGGTTACATGGGACGACAAGGGCGTGACCATCGAATCTCCCACGGACGGAGTGAATACGACGATCGCTTATCAGGACAATGGGGTATCCGACCGGAAGGTATCCTCGTACAATCATCTGCTGGTTGTGGATGAGGGTACGACACGGATCGACTTCGTTTATCCCCACAAGTGGGCGGCAATCATGGTGTCGCTCTTCGGACTTGCCGCGGCAGTCTGGTTTTGCCTTTCAAAAGATGCTTCGTGATTGTACTTTCGCAACTCTTATGTTATCATGAAACATAGGTTGCGAGACGGGGCACAATACAGAGTTTACCACCCCCTGATCGCGGATTAGGGGGTGTCTTTTTATGAAATTCACAAACGGTTTTTGGCTTATGAGACAGGGCACCATGGCATTCTCACCGGCGGAGGTTCATGATCTTCGCAAGGAGGAGAATCGCGTGGTCATTACCGCACCCACAAGACATATTACGGATCGCGGGGATACCTTGGGCGGCGTGACGCTTTCCGTGGAGATTACCACTCCCATGGA
>CAMOHF010000199.1 GCA_946614685.1 uncultured Clostridia bacterium
CAGGGCACCATGGCATTCTCACCGGCGGAGGTTCATGATCTTCGCAAGGAGGAGGATCGCGTGGTCATTACCGCACCCACAAGACACATTACGGATCGCGGGGATACCTTGGGCGGCGTGACGCTTTCCGTGGAGATTACAGCTCCCATGGAACATATGCTTCGCGTACGCCTTGTTCATTTTAAAGGGGTCGCAGAGAAGGGACCCTGCTTCGAATTGAACCTGGATCAAAAGGTTACGCCGGAGCTTTCCGAAACGGATACGCATGTGACCGTGTCCTCGGGCAATTTGTCTATCGAGATCGACAAGCACACCTTCGGTATGCGTTACCTCTGGGAGGGAAACTGCATCACGGAGGCTACGGGCCGTGACCTTTCCTATATCAAAACGGATTTCAAGGGACTTCCCTACGACGACGGATCGGGCAGGGATACCTATATGCGGGTCGGCCTCGGCATCGGCGTCGGAGAGCATATCTACGGTCTCGGAGAACATTTCACACCCTTCATCAAGAACGGACAGACGGTGGACATCTGGAACGAGGACGGCGGTACTTCCTCGGAACAGGGTTATAAGAATATTCCCTTCTACATCTCGGATCGCGGATACGGCGTATTTGTGGACAGGACGGAGAAGGTTTCCTTTGAAGTGGGATCGGAGACGGTGACGAAGGTCAATTTTTCTGTTCCGGGAGAAAGCATTTCCTACATCGTGATCGGTGGACCGACGATGAAGGACGTCTTAAGACACTATACGGACCTGACGGGCAAGCCCGGACTTCCGGCACCCTGGACCTTCGGACTCTGGCTTTCCACATCCTTCACCACCAATTACGATGAGGCGACGGTAAATTCCTTTGTGGACGGCATGCTCGACCGGGGCATTCCTCTGAAGGTCTTCCACTTTGACTGCTTCTGGATGAAGGAGTACGCATGGTGTAATTTCAAGTGGGATCCCGATACATTTCCCGATCCTGCGGGGATGCTTGCGCGTCTCAAGAAAAAGGGCATCAAGATCTGCGTTTGGATCAACCCCTACATCGGGCAGGCTTCCGAGCTTTTCGATGAGGGTATGGAAGGCGGATATCTGCTTAAGCGTCCGAACGGGGATGTATGGCAGTGGGATCTGTGGCAGCCGGGTATGGCGATTGTGGATTTCACCAATCCCAAGGCACGTGAGTGGTATGCCTCCAAACTCGAAGCGCTTCTCGATATGGGCGTGGACTGCTTCAAGACCGACTTCGGTGAGCGTATCCCGACCAACTGTGTCTATGCGGACGGCTCCGATCCGGTGAAGATGCACAACTTCTACACATATTTGTACAACAAGACCGTATACGAGGTGCTTCTTAAGAAACGCGGCCGGAACGAAGCGGTGCTCTTCGCAAGATCCGCAACTGCCGGAGGACAGAAATTCCCCGTGCACTGGGGCGGTGACTGCTACTCCGACTTTGTGTCCATGGAGGAAAGCCTGCGCGGCGGACTCTCCTTATGTATGTCGGGCTTCGGCTTCTGGAGCCATGACATCGGCGGCTTTGAGGATACCTCCACGGCGGATGTCTACAAGCGCTGGTGCGCGTTCGGACTTCTCTCCACGCACTCGAGACTTCACGGCTCTTCCTCTTACCGTGTTCCCTGGAACTATGACGATGAGGCTGTGGATGTGGTAAGACGCTTCGCAAAGCTGAAGGCTTCCCTGATGCCTTACCTCTATCGAAATGCAGTCGTAACTTCTGAGACGGGTATTCCGATGATGCGGAGCATGGTGCTTGAATTCACGGAGGATCCGACTGCGGCATACTTGGACAGACAGTATATGCTGGGTGACAGCCTGCTTGTGGCACCCGTGCTTTCCGAAGACGGAACATGTACCTACTACCTGCCGAAGGGCAGATGGACTTCGCTCCTTACGGGAGAGGAGAAGCAGGGCGGTACGTGGTACACCGAAACATTTGATTATATGAGTCTTCCGCTTTACGTGCGACCGGGCAGCATCATTCCAATCGGTGCCTGCGATACGGACTGTGAGTACGAATATGCGGACGGCGTTACTTATCGCGTATATCCGATGGAGGATGGCGAGACCGCTTCCTTCGAAGTACATCAGTGGGCTGAGGAGGTAACCGGCCGGATCGTCGTTACAAGAAACGGGGATTCGTACAAGGTAGAAGTTACATCCGGCAAGCCCTGTACCGTGGAACTTGTGGGAACGGGCATTGCACCCGTTACATTTGAGGCAGGCGGCACAAAAGTTCTGTCATGAGGTGACGTATGGAACAGTGTTTTATCGGCGTGGATCTCGGAACTTCGGCCGTGAAGCTTCTTCTGATGGATGCTTCGGGTGAGGTTCTTAAGACCGTTTCAAGAACATATCCGATCTCATTTCCGAAGCCGGGATGGTCGGAACAAAATCCCGAGGACTGGTGGAGGGAGACCCTTACCGGACTGAAGGAACTTTCGGCGGGCTATGAGAGCCGGATCGCGGGCATCGGCTTCGGCGGACAGATGCACGGATTGGTTGCGCTTGACGAAAGCGACCGGGTGATCCGTCCGGCGATACTCTGGAACGACGGTCGTACAGCGAAAGTCTGTACCTATCTGAATGAGACCGTCGGAAGAGATATTCTTTCGGCGGAGACGGGCAATATCGCTTTTGCCGGTTTTACGGCACCGAAGCTTCTGTGGATGAAGGAGCATGAACCGGAAAACTTTGCAAGGATTGCGAGGATCATGCTTCCGAAGGACTATCTGGCTTACCGGCTTTCGGGTACATTTGCCACGGATCCCTCGGATGCGTCCGGCATGCTGTTGTTTGATGTAAAGAACCGGTCCTGGTCCGAAAAGATGTGTGAGATCTGCGATGTCAGACCGGAGCAGCTTGCGCGGGTTTTCGAGAGCCATGAGGTAATAGGCAACATCCTGCCTTCCGTTGCCGAGGAACTGTCCCTGCCGAAGGATGTGAAGATCATCATCGGCGCCGGCGACAATGCGGCAGCAGCGGTCGGCACCGGAACCGTGGCACACGGTGACTGCAACATCTCGCTAGGCACCAGCGGTACGGTCTTTATCGCCTCCGACAATTATATGGTCGACGACGCAAATGCACTCCATTCCTTTGCACATGCGACGGGAGCTTACCACCTGATGGGATGCATGCTCTCCGCGGCATCGTGCAACAAGTGGTGGATGGAAGAGATTGCGAGAGATAAGGATTTTGCGGGCGAGCAAAGCAAGATGGAAGCTCTCGGCCAAAATGACGTATACTTTTTGCCGTATCTGATGGGAGAGCGTTCTCCGCACAATAACCCGGACGCAAGGGGCGTATTCTTCGGCATGCGCATGGATACCGACAGAACCGCGATGTCACAGGCGGTGCTTGAAGGGGTGGCCTTCGGCC